>NZ_JAEHQE010000029.1:0-36142 GCF_016238545.1 Proteus sp. PR00208
ATTTTATTTTTATGACATCAATCAATGAATATTTAATAATATGTTAATAAGATCATCTTCAATAAAAATACTTATTAGCTTTACTTTTTACTTCCGATTATTTATTTAACCTGCAACCTAATGGAATAACCTGATGAATAAATTAACTCCATTACGACCGATACCTACATTAATCGCCGTTTCTATTACCCTTATTATCTGGTTTCTTGTTCCTGTACCACAGGGGGTTGATCCCAATGCTTGGCATTTATTAGCACTCTTTGTCGGTACTATCGCCGCCATTATTGGTAAAGCACTTCCTATCGGTGCTGTATCTATTATTGCTATCGCATTAGTCGCTGTTACAGGTGTCACTAATCCTAATTCAACCAAAGCCGCTATCGGTGATGCATTAAGTGGATTTTCCAATGATCTTATCTGGTTAATTGGTATTTCCATTATGGTATCAATGAGTCTAAATAAAACGGGACTCGGCGCTAGAATTGGTTATTATTTTATTTCACTTTTTGGTAAAAGAACCATTGGAATAGCCTATTCATTAGCAATTGCAGAAACAATCTTAGCTCCTGTAACACCAAGTAATACCGCACGAGGGGGTGGGATTATTCACCCCATTATGCGATCAATTTCAGATAGTTTTAACTCTAAAGCGGAAGATGGTACAAGTGGTAAAATAGGCCGTTACCTCTCTTTAGTGAACTACAATATAAATCCTATTACTTCCGCTATGTTTATTACGGCAACAGCTCCTAACCCGCTAATTGTCAGTTTAATTATTAGTGAAACAGATCCTACACATGAGCTTAGTTGGTCTATGTGGGCAATTGCGGCTTTTGTGCCAGCTATCGTTTCATTAATTTTAATGCCTATTGTTATTTATCTACTGTATAAGCCTGAAATAACCCGCACTCCAAATGCACCTCATTTTGCCAAAGAGCGTTTAGCGCAATTAGGCCCTATTTCATTACCTGAAAAAATAACTCTTGCCGTCTTCGCCTTGTTATTAATCATGTGGGCTGGTGTCCCAGCATTATTATTTGGTGATGGATTTAGCGTTAATGCAACAACAGCAGCCTTTATTGGTTTGTCGATTTTATTATGTACTGGCGTTTTAAATTGGGATGATATTTTAAAAAACAAAGGTGCATGGGATACAGTAGTTTGGTTCTCTGCATTAGTAATGATGGCATCCTTCTTAGGAAAATTAGGATTAATTAAATGGTTGTCACTCAGTGTAGGGGCAAGTATTGATAGCATGGGTATTAGTTGGGTCAGTGGCATGATATTACTGGTACTAATTTATGTTTATTCTCATTATTTCTTTGCTAGTACTACTGCTCATATTACCGCAATGTTCGCCGCTTTTTATGCCGCAGGTTTAGCCCTTGGCGCACCACCAATGTTATTAGGGCTTATTTTGGCATTCTCATCTTCATTAATGATGTCACTCACTCATTACGGCACAGGCACCGCCCCCATTATTTTCGGTTCTGGCTACGCCACATTAGGTGAATGGTGGAAAACGGGATTTGTGATGAGTGTGGTTAACCTTATCGTTTGGATAACCCTTGGTAGCATGTGGTGGAAGGTGTTGGGATATTGGTAGGATTTAATGGTTTGATTTCAATAAATCAGAGCAAAGTTTCCCTTGCTCTGATTTAATATCGGAGTGACTTATTTTAAATTTCAGATTTAAATTCTAGCCTTAAATAAGAAATACGTTTAAAACAGGATGATTAAATTGAAAACCACTTCTTATTAATCTTAATCAGCGACATTCTTATCTGGCATATAAGATCCAATATTATAGGCTTCTAATTTTGGCGCTTTATCAGAATTAAGATCAAAATTAAATATCGTTATTGTGCCTGGTGTTGCGGGTAATAAAAACTCAGGTGACAAATTTAAAAATACTTTGCAGGCTGCACGAATAACACCACTATGCACAACCGCTAATAAATCACTGTCTTCTTTATGTACCCATTCCTTTAATGCCGCACCAATACGATCACAAAAATCAAACCAATTTTCACCTTTAGGTGGCGTATATGTTCCTGCTCGCCAATTTTTGTATTTATCTGCATGATGTCTTATGAGTTCTGGTTTTCGCTGTCCTGTCCATTCCCCCATATTTAACTCACGTAATAACGGCTCTTTAACCGCTTCGGGATGACCGACAATTTCTGCGGTTTGTACAGTTCGCCCTAAATCTGACGTAATAATCCTAGCGGGTGATAACAATTTAATACTCTCTTTTATCGCCATTGCTTGATTAATGCCTTTTGGTGATAAACAAGAATTAGCATGTCCTTGTAAGCGTGATTCCATATTCCATAAGGTTTCACCGTGTCTTAATAAAATTAGTCTCATTATTATTCCTTAATTTAATGGCTTAAAGACCATATCCAAGAATTTGGAACCAAGTGAATATCGCAATAGAAATTACCGATGCACCAACAAAACAGGTAATTAATCCATATTTCATTTGGTCTAATACACTAAAGTAACCACTTGAAAAATAGATGGTATTTACTTTTGAATGTGGTGGTAATGTAATGGTATATGTGAGTGTAAATGACGCGGCTAATGCTAATGTTACCGGATCCATGCCTAATGTTTTGGCAAGCGCAATAATGGCTGGAATTAATATGGTCGTTTTCACGGTTTTACTCGTAAAAATTAAATGGCTATACATACAGATAAAGACAACAACAACATAGACCATCGTCGTACTCATATTTTCGAGTCCGAGCCCATAAACCATTTTACCAATTAACCATTGCGCACCTTGTGTGGATTCTAAAGTATTACCTGCCGCATAAGCACCTGCTGCAAATATCATAAGATCCCATTTAATATTGGCTTCATTCCACGTTAATAAGCCAATACGAGGCATCAGACAGAGAATGGCAGCAATAACAGCAGTCATATAAACGCTAATTTTGAAGCCAAACATATCTTGGTGATAACTTTCGGTTGCCCATAAGAACACTGCCATTAAAAAGATATACATGGCTTTTTGCCCTTCAATACTTAATCCATCGGGTGTTGGCATAAAAAATAAAACGAGTAATACCAATAAAGCTAAAGGTATTCCTATTGTTTTTAAGGTTATTTTCTTACCGTTTTGTTTTGGTGATGATGGCGCTGGTTTAGCGATGTCATCTCGCTTCGCAGTCTTTTCCATAACCGATTCCTCTTAATGTGTAGGGTAGGAAGTTCAGTATAGAAATATTGAGGTATAAAGATAATTGTATTAATATATTATAACTATAAAAATAATTTATGGTGCTGAGATGAATTTAAGCCAACTTGATGCTTTTCTACTACTTGCCAACGGTTTTAATGTTACTGAAACCGCAGAGCGTCTATTCTGCACTCAACCAAGTGTCAGTATTAAAATCAGAAAACTAGAAGAAGAATTGCAAACAACGTTGTTTGAAAGGATCAATAATCGGCTTTATTTAACGCCTCAAGGTAAGGTTTATCAGCAGTACGCAACCCAAATTATTAATTTAGTAAAATCCTCTTCTGAGCATATGCGACAATTTGATGATCCCTCTAAAGGTGAAATTAAGTTTGGCGCTAGCCATTTTGTTGGCGTTTACCTATTACCTCAAATTATGGCGCAATTTAGAGAACAGTATCCAGATGTGAAATTAAGTATGGATATTTCAAGCTCAACACAACTTATCCATAAACTTGATACCCAAGAATTAGAATTTTTGATCATGTCAGATCATATCTATTTAGATCCGACGGAATATCATCTTGATACCTTTCTTATCGATCCCTTAGTGCTTATTTGTTCACCTGAACATTGGCTGTCAAAAAAGAAACATTGCAGATTTTCTGATATTGCCTCAGAAGTTTTTCTGATCAAACCAGAGCACTCTGCTACCCGTGATTTTTTATTAGATAGGATCCAAGAAAATAATAAAGAACTCAAAAATGTGATGGAAATAAATAGCTTGGAAGGAATAAAACAGGGGGTTATTCACGGTTTAGGAGTCTCAATTTTATCTCGTTTGTCTATTATGCAAGAATTAAAATCAGGTCTTTTATGTGAAATTGCATTTGATGATATCCAATTTAGCCGAGGCATTCGTTACTTTTATCATAAAGAAAAGTATATCTCTCCAGCCACTAAGAATTTTTTATCTGTTTTACAATCTCAAGCTCAAATTTTAACGAAAGATATCAATAAATAAATTTATTGGCTAAATTCTTAGCTCTATTATTTTAAGGATATCGGCGTATCAATACACTCATTCAATCGTTATCATACTCACGTTTATCTCTTTCTATTAACTATTGTTTAAAAGGATTTTATGCGTAGAACACTCTCGTCTTATCACCCTATTCTTTATACTTTGAGAGTGGCACAACGTCGTTTATTTCGCTCTCTTAGTTGGCGATTTTCAAGTCGAAAATACAGCAGAGACGTTCAACCAGAACATCGGCTTTCACACCGTTATCTAAAACACACATCTAAATTAATTAGTCGCCGTGGCGAAAGTGATATCCAATTACAATACAATAAGATAACGAATCTTAAATTAGTTGAAAAAGCATTAGATGGTATCGTGATAAAATCGGGAGAGTATTTCTCTTTTTGCTATTTAATTGGTAAACCTAGCTATAAAAGAGGTTTTATTGATGGCATGCAACTCTCCTATGGTGAAGCAAGAAAAGGTGTAGGCGGTGGAATTTGTCAAGCCAGTAATTTAATACATTGGTTAGCACTACATTCTGAATTAAAAGTGATTGAAAAAGCCAATCACAGTTTTGATCCCTTTCCTGATGAAGGACGAGTCCTCCCTTTTGGCTCAGGAGCCGCTATTTTTTATAACTATGTAGATTTAATCTTATATAATCCAACGTCTTATGATTATCAAATTAGATTACATGTCGCTGAACATCAGTTAGAAGGCGAACTCCTTTGTAGCGAAGCAAGGGAATATCGTTATCATATTTATGAGAAATCTTCTTCTTTTATCAAAAAGGGAGAGCATGTGTATCGTTGTAATGAAATTTGGCGAGATATTTACACTAAAAAAAATGTGGGCGCTTTTCCTCAATTAATTAAATCAGAATTATTGTATAAAAATCGTGTTGTCATAAAATATGATATTCCAGACTCAGAATTGAATTAATTCATTTAGATAAATATTTGTTGCCCACATTTTATATTCTAAAAAAGAGTATCATATTGAAACTCGTTACTTATAAAAATAAAAATCTCACCCTCTCTTTGTAATAGAGAGGTTTTTGGTGTAAAACTAAAAAACAATATTTTGTAAATATAGCTTAATTATTATTCATCTATTATTCGTCATTTAGGGATCACTATGAAATACCAAGATGTTACGAAATCACCCTGTGAGAATGCTTATTTTTTAGTTTTTAACCTCACCCACTCATCTGAAAACCGCGATACTCTGATCGATTTTTGTAATAATTTTTCTGGTTTGATACGTAGTATGAGGACACGTTTTCCTGAATTGGAAACAAGTTGTGTAATGGGATTCGGTGCAAATGCGTGGACTACATTATTTCCCAATCAGCCAAAACCCAAAGAGCTAAATACCTTTAAAGAAATTAAAGGTGACACTTATACTGCGGTTTCTACTCCAGGCGATCTCTTTTTCCATATTCGAGCCCTCAAAGTTTCAGCCTGTTACGAATTAGCGTCTATCATCAGCCAAAAGCTAAAGAATATTGTTACGCCTGTTGATGAAGTTCATGGGTTTAGATATTTTGACGGCCGTTCTATTATTGGTTTTGTCGATGGAACTGAAAACCCAGAGTATGAAGATGAGCGTGCTTCTTATGCCGTTATTGGCGATGAAGATCCTGAATTTAAAGGTGGCAGTTACGCCTTTGTACAAAAATATATTCACGATATGGAAGCATGGGAAAAACAGTCCCTTATCGAACAAGAAAAAGTCATTGGTAGACACAAATTCAATGATGTGGAGTTAACCGATGAAGAAAAAGAACCCGGTTCACATAATGTTGTAACCAATATTCAAGATGAGAACGGCGAAGATTTAAAAATTGTCAGAGCCAATATGCCTTTTTCCAATCCATCTAGAAATGAATATGGTACTTACTTTATTGGTTATGCGCGTTATTTTTCAACAACTAACCGTATGTTAGAAAATATGTTTGCAGGCACACCTGAAGGCCATACCGATAAATTACTTAAATTCAGTACCCCTGTAACAGGTACATTATTCTTTGTTCCATCACCTGAATTTCTAGATGATCTAGCGTAATTTATTACAAGTAGATATATAGGCTTGTTACTTATATATCTACTTTTTTATTATGGTTTTTTCTCTGGATCAATTATAAACCGAAAACATTAACGTAAAATTCTTTGCCGTCATCGGTGCTTTCAATGGTATAAGTAATCGGAATTGAATTTTTGCCGCCTTTACCTTCAAAAGAAAGTTCCGCAGCACATGAGTAAGTATCTCTTTTCTCATCATGTTCACGAGTACGCACGCTTTCTACTTTGATCTTTATTTGATCGATCACAGCAGCCATTTTTTGATCACGAAGTTCATCTTTTGTAATATCAATGACTAAGCCTTTTGCTTCTGAGCTGTCACAAGTCGGTGTTCCACCACCACATCCCACTAAAGGTAATGCTAATGCGCTTAATAAAGCTAATTTTAGAATTCTAGTTTTCATGTTGATTATTTCTTCCTTGCTCACAAGATAAAATAAATTTTTCAATATTTTACCTAATAATTATCTCGCAACAATATAGTGAGTTAATAGTCAGAATAAGATAACGATAGAAATTAATATTTTAGTGTTAAGATAATCATTAAGTAAAACCTACAAACTTTAACGCCAATATTAATTTGCTTCGATTTCTTGTTTGTTAATCACACCAATAATATCAACACGAATATTTCGTGTATCCGCTCTTCCTTTATCATCTACTGCGCGAATACGATAGCGACTACTCTCTTTGGGATACCACTCTATTGAGCGCTGATTTTGTACTATTCCCTAGATAAGCATCATCAACAAACCAATAAATAATATTGCTGTCATTATCTGTTGTTGCATTAAATACAATTGATGTGTTTGGTGCTGAAGTACGTCTTAAAGTATAAGTGGTATTACTTAATGGCGATAATATACGAGGCGGCATTCCTGTAACTCTTTATGTTTATTTCAAGAAAATCCAGCAATTCATAATATTTATTATTAATAAAAATATGACTGGCTTGTTTTTGCCTTATTATCCATAAGATACCTTATTACTCTTACATACTCTTAATTTTTTCACACGCTTTAAAAATCGAAAAACACGAGTAAACTATTTTTATGCGAGTTATACCGCAAAAGGGATGATTTTCTTATGTTATGCACTTAAATATCTTGTTTTGCTTTGATGACCCGCGTATTTATATTTTATGTTTAAAAAAGCGTATATCTTTCCTCACTATTGCGTTAAAACATTATCTCCATCAATACTTACTATCGGATAATTAAAGAGTTTTCAGAAAAAGTGTGAATTGTCATTGAGGGTTAATCAACGATATTATAGTGATTAAAATTATTTCGCTTTCGGTCTAAAAAGATATTTGTATCATTAAAACAACTGACTGAAACCTTGTGATATGATCGTGCAAAGCTTGTGAAATAGAACGAAATGCAGTGTAACAACAGATTTTCACAAATAACTCAAAATTCAATACGTTAAGACAGACAACAACATGACTGACATTCAACATTTAGACTCCCACACACCAATGATGCAGCAGTATCTTAAGCTTAAAGCAGAGCATCCTGAAATCTTACTGTTTTATCGTATGGGTGACTTTTATGAACTGTTTTTTGATGATGCTAAAAAAGCCTCTCGCTTATTAGATATTTCATTAACAAAACGAGGTCAGTCTGCGGGCCAACCTATTCCTATGGCTGGTGTTCCTCATCACGCCGTTGAGAACTATCTCGCTAAATTGGTGCAATTAGGCGAGTCTGTCGCCATTTGTGAACAAATTGGTGATCCTGCAACAAGTAAAGGTCCTGTTGAGCGCAAAGTTATTCGTATTGTTACGCCAGGTACAGTGACTGATGAAGCCTTACTTGAAGAGCGTCAAGACAACCTTTTAGCCGCAATTTGGCAAGACAAAAATGGTGCTTTTGGCTATGCAACGTTAGATATCACATCAGGTCGTTTTCGTGTTACTGAAATGCCAGATAGTGAAAGCATGATTGCCGAATTACAACGCACCCACCCAGCCGAATTGCTCTATCCAGAAACCTTTGAGTCAATGGCTCTTATTGAGCGCCAGCAAGGTCTACGCCGTCGCCCTATTTGGGAATTTGAACCAGAAACAGCAAAACAACAACTGAATCTGCAATTTGGTACTCGTGATTTAACAGGTTTTGGTGTTGAAAATGCACATTTAGCACTCTGCGCCGCTGGGTGCTTATTACAATATGTGAAAGATACACAGCGCACTGCACTCCCTCATATCCGTAGCATCACGATGGAACGCCCTCAAGATTCAATTATTTTAGATGCCGCAACTCGTCGTAATCTCGAATTAACACAAAATCTAGCAGGGGGCACTGATAACACATTGGCATCTGTACTCGACCTTTGCGTTACCCCGATGGGCAGTCGTATGCTAAAACGTTGGATACATTCGCCATTACGCCAACGTGAACAACTTATCAAACGCCAAGATGCAATTAGTGCATTACAACCGCTCTATTTTGAGTTACAGCCTTTTTTACGCCAAGTCGGTGATTTAGAACGCGTATTAGCCCGTTTAGCGTTACGATCAGCTCGTCCTCGTGATCTCTCCCGTATGCGTCATGCATTTCAGCAATATCACGATATTCATCAAGTGCTTGAACAAGCCGATATGCCTTACATTAAAGAATTACAAAAGCGCATTAGCCAGTTTGATGAATTATGTGAATTACTTGAACATGCCATTGTTGAAACACCACCTGTATTAGTACGTGACGGAGGTGTTATTGCCTCTGGTTATAATGCCGAATTAGACGAATGGCGCGCATTAGCCGATGGCGCAAGTGATTACCTTGATAAACTTGAAATTCGTGAACGTGAGAAATGGGGTATTGATACACTTAAAGTTGGCTTTAATGGTGTACATGGCTATTACATTCAAGTCAGTCGTGGGCAAAGCAATTTAGTGCCTATGCACTATGTTCGTCGTCAAACGTTGAAAAATGCTGAACGTTACATCATCCCTGAATTAAAAGAGTATGAAGACAAGGTATTAACCTCTAAAGGTAAGGCATTAGCTATCGAAAAAATGCTTTATGAAGAGATTTTTGAAAAGCTATTACCTCACCTTGCCGCATTACAAAGTAGTGCTGAGGCTTTAGCTGAAACAGATGTTCTCTCTAACCTTGCAGAACGTGCTGAATCATTAAATTATACTCGCCCAGAATTGAGTGAGAAAACAGGTATTCTGATCACTGGGGGACGTCACCCTGTTGTTGAACAAGTCCTTAGCGAACCTTTTATTTCAAATCCATTACAATTATCACCTCAACGTCGCTTACTGATAATTACAGGCCCTAATATGGGAGGGAAAAGTACTTATATGCGCCAAGCTGCATTAATTACTTTACTTGCTTATATTGGTAGCTTTGTCCCTGCTGAAAAAGCTTTAATTGGTCCAGTCGATCGTATCTTTACGCGTGTGGGTGCTTCTGATGATCTTGCTTCAGGTCGCTCTACCTTTATGGTTGAAATGACCGAAACAGCTAATATTTTGCATAATGCGACTGAAAACAGCTTGGTCTTAATGGATGAGATTGGTCGAGGTACATCCACTTATGATGGGCTATCTCTAGCTTGGGCCTGTGCTGAAAACTTAGCAAATCGAATTAAGGCAATGACACTCTTTGCAACCCACTATTTTGAATTAACCACACTGCCTGAAAAACTTGAAGGTACTGCAAACATTCACTTAGACGCAATTGAGCATGGTGACACAATTGCCTTTATGCACAGTGTGCAAGAAGGTGCGGCAAGTAAAAGCTATGGTTTAGCTGTTGCTGCATTGGCGGGTGTTCCAAAAGAAGTTATCCGTCGAGCTAAGCAAAAATTAAAAGAGCTTGAAATGCTATCAGGCAACTCCGGCTCTGGTCATGTTGAAACATCACAGCTGATGTTATTAACAGAAGCGGAACCTTCAGAGATTGAATTAGCGTTGGATAAAATCGATCCTGATGCCCTAACACCACGACAAGCATTAGAACAACTTTATCGTTTAAAAGAGATGGCAAAATAGGCCATAAACAGTACAACATACTGATAATAAAAAAAGCTCTGTTTGATTTCACAGAGCTTTTTTATGGTTTTTTTATAATTTATCAAACAGAGATAGTCAGAGATAAATACAACTCTACTTAATAAAAGCATGGCTATATTTCAGTCGTTCACCCAATAATAGTAAAGTATCTTCGTCGCCGTAATTATCAAACAAACGAATAAATGAAGATAAAGCAGGATTAAACATCATATCGTCATTAATTTTCTCATAAGAAGTATAATTTTTTGTTTTTAATGAGAAAACTAGCGTAGTTTGATCATCGTTACGACCTTTATTTAAAATCAAATCATCATTACTTATCATCAAATCATTTAGATATTTATAACCACTTTCATAGAAAGTTTTTAAATTTCCATCAGTTTGACGTTGAACCACAGAATAGAGATCACGAGAAGCATGTTGAGCAATAAAATAGATATCACCTTTATCATTTTGAGCAACCTCTTTAACACGCAAAGGAAGCCAGCGTGTTTTTGTTACTTCTTTATTCACTAAATTTAGCGTGATTTCTAACGTGTTTGTTGTGTAATGATGATTGTAAAAAATAACCAGAGAATCACCTGAAAGGGCATAATGAAATTGTGTAAACTCACCGAAATCCTCAGCGTAATACTGCTTCACCAGATCTTCTGTATTAACTGAATATTCCCAGCTTTCACCTTCATCTAAACTTGTCAGTATCGTCTTATTATCAACTAATACTAATTGTGATGTTGTTTGTGAAAACAGTAATTTTCCACCGATAAGCGCTAAAGGGAAGCGATAATAGCCAGCGTTAGTCTCTTGCCAAGGCATTAAATCTGCGACTGTAAACTTTGCTAAATCTATATTTTGACGCCCCTGTTCTGTAAATAATACACACTTATCAAGAACGCAATAAGCGTTATAAAAGCTACCTTGGCCTTGTGATACAAAGCGTGTGCCTTCTTTGTCAGAAAAGTACAGCGTATATTTTCTCTGATTATCTTGGCGGTGAAGTCGACCATAAATATCTACGTCATATCGCCCACTATCAGATTCAGTCTTAATTAATATCCCACTAGCAGCATAAAAAACCTTACGCCAATCATAACGAGAATAAGGATATGAAGATAACTCAGAGGCGTTTTCATTTTTCCATTGCCACTTAGAGGCAAAACCATGAAAAAGCACACCATAACAGAGCAGTAAGCTTAAAATAAATAAGCTTGTGATGATGATAAAAGGCTTACGGAAAAAAGGATTCATTGACGCAGCTCCGTAATATACAGCGGTCGCTTGTTCTCAACACATTGCTGCTGAAGTAAAAAATGGGTTTGATAACTACTATTACCTTTTTCTGAAAACAAAATATAAAGGTTTGAAAACAATGCAATTAAAAAGGCAAAGCCACTCATGATTAAACCATAGATAATACCCATTCCTAAAAAAGCATCACCAATAGAATACCAATCCCATTTATCCCAATAATTTCCATTATCATAAACGTCGGAAATAGATAAACCAGCAACCATTGAGAACACAAAAATACTGACTAATGCGGTTATTAACAGCGATAAACGATATGTGCGCTGATGCCCAATATACATTTGTCCTGAAATTGAATAAGCGCCATTATCTGTATGATTATAAACCCCTAAGATAACAGGCCCTGAGTTCTTATCTTCAGCTTGCCAAAAGAACAATTCAACATCATCGCCATCAGCAAGAAACAAATTATGATCAGAATAAAATAAGCGCTCTCTATAACTTAATACAAAAGGATGTTTATTAATCAGACAGGATATTTGCATTATTACAGTCTCGCTATTGCGGGAATGTATTTGAAGTCTATTAATACTATGAATTTGTATTATTCCTCTAACTCGCTGTACTTTACTTTGCTTTATTTGAGGAAACGACTTTTTACTCAAGGTAAATGAAGGTAATGGTGCTGATTTTATTCCAGTAATAATGAGTTGCTCGCCATCTGGAGCTATCAATGCTTGCTTGGCGATGACTTTATCCAACGCCTCTATTCTCTTTCTATGTTTGGGGCTGGTGAGCTGAAAATAGCGATAAACTTTTTCTCCGATATAACTGATCCCAGCCATGACAGCACCAAATGAAATAATCATTGTGATAATGATAAAGAAATTAGGCTCTAAATAAATTAACGAGAAATAACTCCACCAGCCTCCAATCACGGTCAGAAAAAATGCAATCAATAACCATTTTTTCTGTTTTGCTGTTAGCGTGAATTTTCGTTCAGGCTCCAATCTTCCTTTTGTATCATGATAAATCCATTGCACCCAGAAACTGCCATCTTTCAGTAATTCTGCACAGATTTTAAGCTCATCACCTTGTTTTAATCGTTTAAGAAAATCTTGAGAGTTAGCAAAATCAGCTTCATTAAGATAAAAGTTTTTACCTGATGCTATTAATCTCACCATTCCCTTTGGAGAGATTTTACTTTGGCTAAAATCGCAACGCTCTAGTTTAACGTTTAAAAAATAATCTTTCATATCTTCCTTTATTACTTTCATCAGGCTGACGAGGTACAAGACTGCGCTCTTGTTTTATCGTTTTGAATCGTATAATACAAGATAAAGAAAAGCCGATTAGCAAACCCACTAATCGGCTTTGGTAATAACAATATGTCAATTAAAGCTATAAACAGAAATTGGGTGGCTAACTATGCTTTGAAAAGTGCTTCAATACATAATCCCTGACTTTGTAGAATGTCTTTTAGTCGACGTAGTCCTTCAACTTGAATTTGACGAACCCTTTCTCTTGTCAGACCAATCTCTCTACCAACATCTTCTAAAGTTTCTGCTTCATAGCCTAATAACCCGAAACGACGTGCTAATACTTCACGTTGCTTAGGATTCAATTCAAATAACCACTTTATGATATTTTCCTTGAGGTTATTATTTTGAATTGTTGCTTCCGGCCCTTCTTCATTTTCGTCAGAGATAATATCAAGTAATGCTTTATCTGAATCACCCCCAATAGGGGTATCAACAGAAGTAATACGTTCGTTTAAACGTAGCATTTTACTCACATCTTCAACTGGTTTATCCAATGTTTGTGCAATTTCTTCAACACTAGGCTCATGATCGAGTTTATGTGCTAATTCTCTTGCCGTTCTTAAATAAACATTCAGCTCTTTAACGATATGAATGGGAAGGCGGATAGTGCGGGTCTGGTTCATAATGGCACGTTCAATTGTTTGACGTATCCACCATGTCGCATAAGTTGAAAAACGGAAACCTTTTTCAGGATCGAATTTTTCAACAGCACGAATAAGACCTAAATTCCCTTCTTCAATAAGATCAAGAAGAGCAAGTCCTCGGTTTGTATAACGACGAGAAATCTTAACAACTAAACGTAGGTTACTTTCTATCATTCGTTGTCTTGAAGGAATATCACCACGTAGCGCTCTACGGGCAAAGAAAACCTCTTCTTCAGCGGTCAGCAACGGAGAATAACCAATTTCTCCTAAATAAAGCTGAGTTGCATCGAGCGCACGCTGGTTGACTCCTTCAATAAGTTCAATTTCGTCTTGAGCATCAGACTCATTTTCTGCCTCTTTTGCAGCAACTTCATCGAACTCTTCCATGTTCTCTTCAATTTCATCTGTATATAACTCGTCTACTCTTAGCGTACTTTGGCTCATCAGCTGCTCCTACCCTTGATAATTTAGGTAAACGACTCATGATTAAAGTCTGTTTACCAGTTTATCGCTGTGTCACGACACAACGGGTTTACTGATTTTCCCTTGTAACGAATTACAAAATAAAAGATAACATAATCTATTTTACTGTTAATTTTATTCTTTCTTTATTCAATATATAACTTAACTATTGAGTGCAGGTTATTAACAGTTTTTTTATTATATTTTACGTACATTTATCTATACGTAAAATTACTCTATTTGATGCGCTATTTGTGACTACTTACATCTAAAAAAACAAATAAAAACCCATAATAATAAAATAATATCCAATAATTTTTATTACGTACTATTATTAAAAAGATAATCTAATAAAGGAAATATCCACCTAAACAAGGGGTTATTTTATAGTCCATCTTTTAATAACAACGAATCTTTATTCATTTTTTATATAACAATTTTTAGCATACGCATTCATTGGTTGAGAATCAACCGTCTAATTTAACGTTATCTATAATTTTATATTGATCTCTCATTTTTAATAATCTTTTAATAAGCACTTATACTTAGATAAAATTTATTTTGTTTCAATATTTTAATTAATTACAGATAAGAAAAAGCCCTCTCCTTTTTGTAAAGGAGAGGGCTTAACTTTAGGATTATTCACTATGCGAGTAAAAAATCACTTATTTATTTCTTGGGTAAATAACTCATTGGATTGAGTGATTTTTCTTTATAGCGGATCTCAAAGTGTAGTCGGACAGAACTGGTTCCAGAGCTACCCATTGTGGCAATTTGCTGACCCGCATTCACATTTTGCTGTTCACGCACCAAAATGGTGTCGTTATGTGCATATGCACTGAGGTATTCGTCATTATGCTTAATGATAACGAGGTTACCGTAGCCGCGTAATGCGCTACCTGCATAAACCACTTTACCCGCAGCAGTGGCAACTATTGGTGAACCTTTTGTACCACCGATATCAATACCTTTATTGCCACCAGGCGCACTTGAGTAACTTTCAATAATATTACCTTGCGCAGGCCAAATCCACTTACCAGAAGCTGCCGTTGGTGCTGGTGTTGCAGCAGTTGTAGTATTTGTATTCGTTGTTGGTGGCGGTGTCGTTGTTTTTGGTGGTGTTGTTGCCGGTTTAGTAATCAATGGTCCCATAGCACCATTGTTTGTTGGTTTAGTGTGTGCCGTTTGAACACCAGCGCTACTTGATTGATTAATAACCGATGTATTGACATTGGTATTAGTACCCGTGTTGACCTGACGGTTACCAATATTCAACACCTGCCCTACGTTTAAGCTATAAGGTTCTGAGATGTTATTCATTGATGCTAGTTCTTTTACATCACTATCAGTTATCCAAGCGATATAGAACATAGTATCACCGCGTTTTACGGTGTACGTATTACCGTTGTAGTTTCCTTTTGGAATACTGTCGTAGTTACGGTTATACACAATGCGTCCAGAACCATCAGTGTTTACATTTTGAGCCGCAACTGACGTTTGAGAGCGAGGCTGGCTTTGAGACTGAACCACGCCTCCATTAGTCGAAGCGGAGTTCACCTTAATAGAAGGAGGAGGTGACGATTGTAAGGGGGTAGTTCTTTCAATAGGTGTCGCATTACTGCTAGTCATCACAGGTGCAGTTGATACCGTATTATTTGAAGAGCTATCATTTACAGAGGTAATTGGCGCAGGACGATAAGGTGTATCTGCACAGCCTGTTAATGCAAATCCAATTACCGAACACATGATTGCCCAGCGGACATGCTTAATTGGGCTTTCTGAATTCATACTTCCTTCTCCCTTTAAAAAGGCATTAGCATCTAGCAATTTGTCGAGTTAAACAAAAAGACTGCAATTTTTTGAAAATGTTTCATTTATTAGTGCAGATTACGACAAGCTATTAAAAAGCAGTAATAAAAAACGGTCAGATTTATCTGGAAGTTATGCTAACTCACCTGCGATTAAAGGAACAAATCTAACAGTTTCTATAGATTGATAGTGAAAATCATTACCTAAACGTCGGATAAACTTCAGTATTTGTTGTTGTTCACCAACAGGTATGATCATCCTGCCACCATCGGCTAACTGCATCAATAACTGTTGTGGTACTTCTGTTGCACACGCTGTCACTATTATGGCATTAAAAGGAGCTTTTGATGACCAACCTTCCCATCCATCACCATGACGTGTCGAGATATTATGTAAATCAAGATGTTTAAAGCGCCGTTTAGCTTGCCATTGCAATATCTTTATACGCTCAACGGAACTAACATGATGAACTAAATTTGCTAATACTGCAGTTTGATATCCCGAACCTGTACCAATTTCTAATACAGAATCGGTACTTTGTAATTCCAGTAGCGTTGTCATTTTGGCAACAATATAAGGCTGTGAAATAGTTTGCCCATTGCCAATAGGCAAAGCCGTATTTTCATAAGCCTTATGAGAAAGCGCTTCATCAATAAAAAGCTCTCTTGGTACTTTACTCATTGCTTCCAACAGGCTCTCATCCTTGATGCCATGCTGTTTTAACATTGTCAGTAAGTCTTTCATTGACCGACTTAACATGTTTTTTTGACCTCTGCTTTATTTAACCAATTTTGTAGTAAATCAAGTGCTTTATAGGCTGTTAAATCGACATGTAATGGGGTTATCGATACATAACCTTCGTCAACAGCAGCAAAATCTGTATCAGGGCCTACATCATTTTTTTCACCTGGAGGCCCAATCCAATAAAGACTATTTCCTCGAGGATCAGTATGTGTATAAACATGTTGTGAAGCATGACGACTACCACAACGTGTAATACGAAAACCTTTTACTTCATCAAGAGGAATATCAGGTACGTTAATATTGAGAATATTTCCCGCTCTTAACGGTACTTGTTGTAACATTGCCAAAACTTCACAAGTCACTTGAGCGGCGGTCTCAAAGTGCGTTTCACCATCAAGTGAAACAGCAATGGCAGGTAAACCTAAAAAACGCCCTTCTGTTGCCGCTGCAACAGTACCTGAATAAATAACATCATCACCCAAATTAGGACCATGATTAATACCAGAAACCACAATATCAGGGCGAGGACGTACTAAATGGTTTACACCAAGATAAACGCAATCTGTCGGTGTTCCCTCAACAATCGCAATATCCCCATTCTCAAGCTCTTGCTTACGTAGAGGTCTGTCAATTGTTAAAGAATTAGATGCAGCACTACGATTACGATCAGGTGCAACAATTTGTACATCATAACGCTGGCGCAATGCTTTAGCGAGAGTCTGTATCCCCTTCGCCATCACACCATCGTCATTACTCACCAATATTTTCAGCATCATCATTCCCTAATAAAATTAATTCACGTACAACGCTAGTTGCAAAGCTTCCTGCGGGTAAAAAAAATGACAGAGAAACAGTGGTGTCGTCTACCCAATTCCATGACATATTTTCTGGTAATACATTGATAGCACGTCTTGTATTATCAACGCGTTCTTGTCGAGCGAGTGACCAGAAGGCTTCATATTCTGCCAGATTTTCAGTTTCAAAATCCAATGCTTGTGATTGTGTACCTAAATCACCTTTACCCGGCAAAGGTGCCGTAATATGAACATCATGCTCTTCATAACGAGTTTGTGTTTGAGCCAATTCTGCTTCATCAACAACAAACCAGCTACCTCTTCCATGAAGCTGCATTGCATCACCGAGTATCACTTTTGAATATAAATCATATTCCAATCTTGTGCTGACAATATGATTAAACATCGCACTACGAGCTGCTGAGAGATAAAAGCTACGTTTTCCTCGTTCTTTTACGCGGATTTCGTCCGTTGCCCAACGCATGGCTTGTCGTAAATTATCACCATTACGACCGAATCGTTGAGCACCAAAGTAGTTAGGAATACCTTTTGCTTTTATTTGCACTAATCGAGTATCAACAAAATCGCGATCAGAAATTTCTCGTAACACCAATGTAAAGTGATTACCTTTTAGCGTTCCTATACGTAATTTACGTTGTTGGCGAGTCGTTTCTAGAATTTCACAACCTTCTAAAACAAGCTGACTAAAATCGGGCATCTCTTTACCCGGCATTCGCAGACAAAACCATTGTTCAGTCACTGCATTTCTATCTTTTAGACCAGCGTAACTGGCATCACGAGGATGGATACCAACAAATTTTGCTAATTTTTCAGCAACAAAAGCCGTATTACAACCTGTTTTTCTGATTTTCACCATGACATGCTCGCCTTCCCCATCAAGGGTGAAGCCAAGATCTTCACAGACAATAAAATCTTCAGGGATTGACTTTAATAAACCTGTTGCTTGTGGTTTTCCATGTAACCAATGGAGTTCGGGTAAATCACTCATTCAGGTAATGACTCTTTCATTAGTAAAACAACGGCTTCACAGGCAATACCTTCTTTTCTACCGACAAATCCAAGCTTTTCTGTTGTGGTCGCTTTCACATTGATATCATCAACATGGCAATGAAGATCTTCTGCGATATTGACGCGCATTTGTGGTGTATGAGGTAGCATTTTTGGAGCCTGAGCAATGATCGTGACATCTAAATTACCAATTCGGTAACCTTTTGCTCTTACGCGTGAGAAGGCTTCACGAAGGAGTACACGGCTATCTGCACCTTTGTATGCAGGGTCGGTATCAGGAAACAATGTGCCAATGTCACCCATTGCCACTGCGCCTAAAATAGCATCTGTAACTGCATGTAATACGACATCGCCGTCAGAGTGAGCTAACAGCCCTTGTTCATAAGGAACTCTGACACCGCCAATAATAATAGGGCCTTCACCGCCAAATTTATGTACGTCGTAACCGTGTCCAATTCTCATTTTATTATGTGTTCCTTATACTGGTGATTTGGCGTGAGAGGAAAAACTCTGCAAGCGCTAAATCTTCTGGCTGAGTAACTTTAATATTATCTGCACGACCTTTAACTAATAAAGGTTCATATCCAGCAAACTCCATCGCTGAGGCTTCATCAGTGATCGTTGCTTTTTGTGAGAGTGCATTTTCTATATTTTGTTTTAATAACAATGCAGGAAAGAATTGTGGCGTTAAAGCATGCCATAGGGTTGTTCTTTCTACTGTTTGTTCAATATGGTTATCTTGTTGATGACTACGTTTCATTGTATCGCGAACAGGTGTCGCAAGAATGCCACCACAAAATTGTGGATCCATAACGTTTTCATCAATGAGTTTAATAAGATGGTCAAGATCGCCAAAATGCAGGCAAGGTCTTGCTGCATCATGAACTAACGCCCATGTATTTTCAGAAAAATGTTGAGTGACATACTCTAAACCTGACAATACAGAGTCAGCGCGTTCACCACCACCATTAACCGTAATTATTCTTTCATCTTGCGCTAAAGGTAAAGTGTGAAAATAGCTGTCATTAGGGCTGATCGCCACGATAATTTGCGTTATACGTGGATGTTTTAATAAAGCATTAATGGTATGTTCAAGAATAGTCAATCCGCCAATTTTCAAATATTGTTTTGGGCAGACTGATTGCATTCGACTTCCAATACCAGCCGCTGGAATAACGGCAACAATAGGAAGAGTTGAGTTTGTTATATTCATTATGATATTTGTATCAGGGCACACTATTAATTCAATAAATTAACGACGTGGTTGAGATTTATCGCTCACAATACGGAAAAATGTCTCATTAGGCTTTATCATTCCTAATTCACTACGAGCACGTTCTTCTAACGCTTCTTGCCCGCCATTGAGGTCATCAATCTCTGCAAATAGACGATCATTACGCTCTTTTAACTGCGTATTTTGCGCCAATGCAGATTCAACTTCTTGACTTACTTTGTTGTAATCATGGATACCATTTTTACCTAACCACAATGAATATTGTAGCCAACCAAGTAAAATCAGAAGTAAGACTGTTAATTTCCCCATTACCACCCCCAAGATTAATGGGCTAATCATCCCACAACTCAACAACAGACGCCACAAAAGTGCTGGAATATATTACATTATTATTCCTATTTTCCTCACTATAAACGTGGGTAACTTCTATAAAATTCAGACTAAGGTGTGATTTTTTCTTATTAAGATAAGGATCTATACACTGAATTCATCAGTAAATGTATGCGTGGTTGAAAATCTTAAATAGCCATAATATCTCTACACATCCCCTCCTTTTATAGGGTGTTTGTGTAGAGATAATGTAATGTCGTCCTAAAACTCACGATAGATTTGATTTTGCTGTAGGTAAGCGAGGATTTGTTGGATTAGTTCACTTATAGAAAGTGTGCCGTCTAAATGTAATTCAGGATCAATGGGCTGTTCATAAGGCGAATCTATACCTGAAAATTGTTTTATCTCTCCACGTCTTGCTTTTTGATAAAGCCCTTTCGGATCACGGGCTTCACAAATAGAAAGAGGTGTATCAACAAAGATCTCAATAAATCTTCCTTGCTCAAAGCGATCTCTCACTTGTTGTCTGTCTTTTTGGTAAGGAGAAATAAAAGCGGTTAAGACAATCAGTCCCGCATCGACCATCAATTTAGCCACTTCCCCCACACGGCGAATATTCTCATGCCTATCTTCGGCACTAAACCCAAGATCACAACATAAACCATGGCGTAAGTTATCCCCATCTAATAAATAGCTATGAATAGGCGAATGCTTTTGTGAATATTGATAAAGTGCTTGCTCTAACGCATCGGCAAGTGTGGATTTACCTGAACCAGATAACCCTGTAAACCAAAGCACACATCCTTTGTGTGCTTGTTGTGATTCGCGTTCATTTAATCCAATTTTATGAGGATGCCAAACAATATCGTTGCTTATCACCACTATTTTCCTCCAAGAAGATCTCTTGCGCCCCAATGGGGAAAGTGGCGACGGATAAGCTGATTTAACTCGACTTCAAAAGCATCATATTGCGTCATAGTTTGTATCGCGTTATCTCTCGTTTCTCGAATAAGTCCAGCGCCTACGGTGACATTGCTTAGTCGATCAATCAGTATTAATCCTCCAGTATCAGCATTAACTTGATAGTTATCCAGCACCAGAGGCTCTTCAAATGAGACTTCAACACTACCAATCGCATTTAAACTTAAGTTATCTGTGACTTGTTGGGTGAGTTTATTTACATCCACTTGATAATGAATATTTTCTATTTTGGCGCGGCTTTTTTTACCTGCAATTTTGATATCCAGAGTATGACCTTGCACTAAAGGCTGCTCTGACATCCACACCACGTCAATTAACGCATGAGTGCTAATATTGGCGGTTGTATCGTTATCATCAACGATAATATCCCCTCGACTAATATCAATTTCATCTGCCAGAACCAATGTGATTGCTTGCCCTGCTTTAGCTTGCGTTAAATCACCATCAAAAGTGACAATACGTGTAATCGTTGTATGTTTTTCTGAAGGTAATACTTTGATTTTTTGCCCTTGATAAAGCACACCTGAAGACACTGTACCGCTGTATCCTCTAAAATCTAAATCTGGACGATTCACATATTGCACAGGAAAACGCAATGCTTGCGGATCTGAACCTAATTTAACTGGTGCATCCTCTAATAATGAAAGTAGCGTTTTTCCTTGATACCAAGGCATATTCAATGAGGGAGAAACCACATTGTCACCATCAAGGGCGGAAATAGGGACAAATTCAATAGTAAGATCTGTTGGGAGTTGATCGGCAAATTTAAGATAATCTTGCAGGATCGAATCAAAGATCGCTTGCTGATAATCCACCAGATCCATTTTATTGATCGCTACGATTAAATGACGGATCCCAAGGAGTGTGCTGATAAAACTGTGTCGCCGTGTTTGTTCTTGTACGCCTTTTCGAGCATCGATCAACAGAATAGAAAGTGAACTTGTTGATGCTCCTGTCGCCATATTGCGAGTATATTGAGCATGCCCAGGCGTATCAGCAATAATAAACTTACGTTTTGACGTTGAAAAATAGCGGTAAGCAACATCAATCGTGATCCCCTGCTCTCTTTCTGCGGCTAATCCATCCACCAGCAAAGCAAGATCGAGCTTTTCACCTTGAGTACCGATCTTTTTACTTTCATTTTGTAATGTAGAAAGCTGATCTTCGTAGATCTGCCTTGTGTCATGAAGTAAACGTCCTATTAATGTACTTTTTCCATCATCGACATTTCCACAGGTTAGAAATCGCAGTAATCCTTTATTCTGTTGAGCCTTAAGATAGCGATCTACACCGCCTTGTTGTGCGATTTCACCCGCGACAAGTTGATTCGTTTTTATGGCTAAAAGTCCCATATTTCCTCCGATTAAAAATAACCTTGGCGCTTTTTCAGTTCCATTGAGGCCGACTGATCACTGTCAATTAAACGCCCTTGTCGTTCGCTGCTGGTGGAAATCAGCATTTCTTCAATAATGGCGGGTAACGTTTCTGCTTGTGAAGGAATAGCACCCGTTAATGGCCAGCATCCCAGCGTTCTAAATCTCACTTGTTGCTGTGTGATCACTTCACCCGGTTTTAGATCAATTCTGTCGTCATCTACCATAATTAAGGTGCCATCACGTTCAATAACGGGTCTATTTTTGGCAAAATAGAGAGGAACAATATCGATATTCTCTAAATAGATATATTGCCAAATATCGAGTTCTGTCCAGTTGGAGAGTGGAAATACACGAATACTTTCACCTTTATTAATCTGTCCGTTATAGTTTTTCCATAATTCAGGTCGTTGGTTTTTCGGATCCCAGCGATGCTTTCTATCTCTAAATGAATAAATACGCTCTTTGGCGCGTGATTTTTCTTCATCACGGCGCGCACCACCAAATGCCGCATCAAAACCATATTTGTCTAAGGCTTGCTTTAGTCCTTCTGTTTTCATGATATCCGTGTGTTTTGCACTACCATGAATAAATGGATTGATCCCAAGTTCTGCACCTTGCGGATTTCGATAAACGTTAAGCTCAAAGCCATATTCTTTAGCCGTTTTATCTCGAAATTCATACATTTCTCGAAATTTCCAACCAGTATCAACATGCAATAAAGGAAAAGGTAATTTTGCGGGATAAAACGCCTTGCGAGCTAAATGCAACATCACCGAGGAATCTTTGCCTATTGAATAAAGCATGACGGGATTTTCAAATTCAGCGACAACTTCGCGCAGAATATAAATACTTTCTGCTTCTAATTGCTGAAGATGTGTTAATTGTGTTTCATTCATAACAACCTCGTTTTAGGCAAAATGAACCAAAGGTGAATGGATTGATGATGTTGATTGGGATTGTCTATCGCCAAACCACGCAAGTTGGTGATGTAGTGCCGCGACTTCCCCTACAATTAATAAAGCGGGCATTGGCGCGTTTTCGGCTAACTGCGCTAATTGTGTTAGATTTCCCGTGAAAACTTGCTGATCACGACGTGTACCACAACTAATCACCGCAATAGGTGTTAATGGAGAACGCCCGAGTTTGATTAAACGCTGGCTAATAAGCTCGGCTTTTGTTGTTCCCATATAAATTGCTAGCGTATGGTTCGCCTGCGCTAATGAAGCCCAATCAGGCTCTATTCCGTCAGGTTTACAATGTCCTGTCATAAAGGTGACAGTTTGTGCGTATTGACGATGCGTTAATGGAATACCAGCGTATGCACTTGCGCCACTTGCCGCAGTAACCCCAGGAATAACTTGGAATGAAATACCATGTTGTACTGCAACCTCTAGTTCTTCGCCACCTCGTCCAAAAATAAAGGGATCGCCCCCTTTTAATCGGACAACACGTTTACCAAGTTGCGCATGTTTCACGATCAGCGCATTGGTTTCTTCTTGAGAAACACTATGGTGCCCCGCTCTTTTACCTACACAAATAGTGTCAGCGTCACGACGAACAAGCTCTAAAACCTCTGGACTCACTAAACTGTCATAGAGCACAACTTCGGCTTGTTGAATAACCTGTAAGCCGCGCAGTGTTAATAATCCTGCGTCACCGGGCCCTGCCCCAACTAATGCTAGTTCACCTTGTTGGATCTCTTTTTGTTTCAATTGTTGTGCAAGCAAGGCTTCTGCTTGTGCCAGTTGATCACTTGCCACTAAAGCGGCAAATTTGCCACTAAACGCTTGCTCCCAAAAACGGCAACGCGCTTGAAACGAGTCTAATTGCTGTTTCACTTTATTGCGCCATTTTCCAGCAATTGTTGCCATTGTGCCTAATGAGTTTGGTAATAAAGCTTCTAATTTTTCACGTATCATTCGCACTAAAACAGGGGCTTTTCCTGCCGATGAAATCGCAATCAAAATGGGATTTCTATCGATAATGGCGGGAAAGATAAATGAGCATTGAGGTTGTGAATCCACAACATTGACAAAAATATGCCGTGCTTGTGCATCAAGATAAACTTGCTGATTAAGCACACTGTCATCAGTTGCCACAATCACAAGCATCATTCCTAATAGATATTCAGATTGATATTTGGCTGATACCCATTCAATTTTTTCTTGCTGATAAGCAAGATGTAATTCATCACACAACTGAGGTGCAATCACTCTTAAGCGAGCGCCTGCTCTTAATAACAGCAAAGCTTTACGCGCAGCAACATGACCACCACCAACCAATAACACTGGGCGTTCTTTTAATTCCACAAATAAGGGTAGGTAATCCATACGCGCATTTCACCTTCGTTGTTCACTTTATAACTAACGACTATAAAAGGTGCTTTAAGGGTTATGAAATGACAAAAAGATATGTAATGGAACAGAAAGGAATAAGGAAAAATAAAATATTTTCAAATAGTTATGATTTTTAAAAATGACAAAAAGGGCAATAGATAAGCTCTATTACCCAACTATTTATTGGCAGATAATGACGTTATTCGTGTAATCCACACTCGCGTTTTAAGCCAAAAAATCGTGTTTCTTCTTCACTCATACCCTCTTCCCATTTTCGAGTTGTATGAATATCTCCCACTGAGAGATAACCCTGCTCCCATAAAGGATGGTAAGGTAAGTCGTTTTCTTTAAGATATTGATAAACTTTCTTATTATCCCAATCTACGATGGGTAAAAACTTAAAGATCCCTTTTGCGATTGAAAGCACAGGCAAATGTTCACGACTTTTAGATTGCTGACGACGAAGGCCTGCAAACCACGTTTGAGCCTGTAATTCACGTAAAGCTCTTTCCATTGGCTCTACTTTATTTATCTGGTTATAACGCTCAATACCGTCAATGCCTTCTAACCAAAGTTTGCCGTAACGCGCTTCTTGCCAAGATGAAGATATTTCAGCTCGATAGACCTTCAAGTTAAGTTGTAACTGCTGCGTTAGACTATCAATAAACTGGTAGGTTTCAGGAAATAAGTAACCTGTATCAGTCAAAATCACGGGGATATCAGGGTATTGTCTTGTCATTAAATGCAAACAAACCGCGGCTTGAATGCCAAAACTGGAGCTTAATACAAAGGCTTTAGGTAAATTATCTAAAGCCCAAGTAACCCGTTCAATGGCGCTTAATTGCTCTAACCGTTGATTAATCTGGCTCAAAGCATGTGTCTGCTCTTCAACAGGTAACTGTTTTAGCGAAGCAAGCTGAAATAGACTCATACCGCCTCCTGCACTTCATAAAAATCAATCGCAGAATTAAGTACGGGTTTAACAACGTCAGTGCGAATAAGAAAATCACCAAAACCTTCATTGTTATGACGAGAAACTGCCCATTCACCAATCAGTGAATCAAGTATTGAGATGATTTCTTGTGAGGTAATATTTTCGCGATACATTCTCGGAATACGTGTCCCGATGCGATTACCGCCTAAATGTAAGTTATAGCGATCAGGTGCTTTCCCCACCAGCCCAACTTCTGCAAGCATTGCTCGACCACAGCCATTTGGGCATCCCGTTACGCGCACAACAATATACTCTTCACTCACACCATGTTTAGCCATTAAGCTATCAAGTGTATCAGTAAATGCCGGTAAAAAGCGTTCTGCCTCTGCCATTGCCAATGGGCAAGTTGGGAAAGAAACACACGCCATTGCATGTTCACGCAGTGCTGTAACTTCACTATTAATCAAACCGTATCGACGAGCAATCGCTTCAATATTGGCTTTTTCACTTTCTGGTACACCTGCCACAATCAAATTTTGATTGGCAGTCAGTCGGAAATCACCCTGATGGATTTTGGCAATTTCCGCCACTCCCGTTTTTAATAGAGCATCAGGCGTATCAATCAGCCGTCCACTTTCAATAAATAAAGTCAGGTGCCATTTATCATCAACACCTTTTAACCAACCAATTTGATCGCCTCGATGGGTAAATTCATAAGGTCGAATAGCCTCAAAAGTCACCCCCGAACGGCGTTCAACTTCTTGTTTAAACGTTTCTACGCCAACACGCTCTAATGTGTATTTTGTTTTTGCATTTTTGCGTTCAGTTCGATTTCCCCAGTCACGCTGAGTTGTCACAATCGCTTCTGCAATTGCCAATGTATTCTCAATAGGGATATAACCAAACTCACTGGCTAAGCGAGGAAAGGTCTTCTTATCGCCATGTGTCATAGCTAAACCGCCCCCCACAAGTACATTAAAACCGACTAAATGCCCATTTTCAGCAATCGCAATAAAATTCATGTCATTCGCATGAAGATCAACATCATTATGAGGAGGGATCACCACTGACGTTTTAAATTTCCGTGGTAAGTAGGTTTCCCCCAAAATAGGCTCTTCGTCTGTGGTTGCAACTTTCTCTTTATCTAACCAAATTTCCGCATAAGCATGAGTGCGAGGTAATAAGTGTTCTGATATTTTTTTCGCCCACTCATACGCTTCTTGGTGTAACGAAGATTGCACTGGGTTTGAAGTACATAAGACATTACGGTTAACATCATTCGCAGTAGCTAGAGAATCCAACCCTGTTGCTGCAAGCATCTGATGTGCGGGTTTTACATTACCTTTTAAAATGCCATGAAATTGAAATGTTTGACGATTAGTAATACGAATACTGCCATAAAGTGTATTTTCAGTCGCAAACTTATCAATACTAAGCCACTGTTTAGGCGAAATAATGCCGCCAGGTAAACGGCAACGTAGCATCATGGCATGGCGAGGTTCTAGCATTTGCTCCGCACGTTCAGCACGAATATCTCTGTCATCTTGCTGATACATGCCATGAAAGCGAATTAACAAAAAGTTATCGCCTTCAAAGCCACCAGTTAAACCATTTTTTAAGTCTTCTGTAATAGTGCCGCGTAAAAAGTGACTCTCTTTTTTCATGCGTTCACTATCAGCCAGTTTCCCTTCAACCACTAAGAGCGCTTGAGTGTGTGATTTCATTTAATAGACATCCCTCTGATAACGCCGTTCTAGGCGTAGCTCACTTAAGTATTCATCTGCTTCTTCAATATTTTTATTGCCATACTCCATCACAATATCTAACAACGCCTGTTCAACATCTTTTGCCATCCGAGATGCATCACCACAAACATAAAGATAAGCACCTTGCTGTAACCATTGCCAAATCTCACTACCACGTTCGTGTAATTTATCTTGTACATAAATTTTATGTGCTTGATCTCGTGACCATGCTAAATCGATATGAGTTAACAGACCGCTTTTGACATAACGTTGCCATTCCACTTGATAGAGAAAATCTTCTACAAAATGAGGATTACCAAAAAATAACCAGTTTTTACCTGTTGCAGCGTCATTTTCGCGCTGCTGCATAAAACTTCTAAAAGGTGCAATTCCAGTACCTGGACCAATCATAATGACAGGTGCGGTGTTATCTTCAGGGAGACGAAAATGTGCATTTTTTTCGATAAAAACATTGACGCTATCGCCTTCTTTTAAGCTATCGGCTAAAAAACCAGAGGCTCCACCGGTATAAGTACGCGAGTTAACGTCGTAACGTACAACCCCTAAAGTAAGGTGTACTTCGTCTTCTACTTCTTGTTGTGACGATGCAATAGAGTAAAGGCGAGGAGTTAGTGGACGTAAAATATCAACAAAATCTTGTGCCGTGGGTTGAGCACAATATTGACGCACCATCTCATTAATAGGATGTTTGTCTGCATATTGCTGAAGCTTAGTTTTATCAGCTACCAATGACAATAGATCTTCATGGCGCGTCAATTGGGCATAGGCTTTTACGATAGGTGCGCTATTTTGAGTTAGTTCACAATGATGCAGCAACGCTTCTTTTAAGGTGAATGTTTGAGATTTTAACGTGATAGGTTCATCACCTTTTAGCCACAACAAGGCAATAAGTTCATCAACTTTTTCAGGTGAGTTATTAAACCAAACGCCTAGCGCATCGCCCGGTTGATATTGTAAATCAGAACCTTCAAGGCTGATTTCAATATGGCGAATATCTCTATCTGAATTTCTGCCTGTAATTTTTTTATTAGTCAGTAATGTAGCAGTAAAAGGCGCATCTCGATGATAAATAGAAGCATTAACTGTATCCGTCGTACCTGACTGTGTTTGTTGCAGGATTTGCGTACTTTGTTCTGGTACTCTTGCTTTTAAGAGTTCTGTAAGCTGTTTTATCCATTCATCCGCAACAGATTGATATTCAACATCGGCATCAACTCTTGGTAATAAACGAGTTGCGCCCAGTTGTGCTATTCGCTCATCAAAGTCTTTTCCTGCCTTACAGAAATGCTCATACGAGGTATCACCTAAGCTCAATACTGCATAAGCCGTTTCTTTCATTTCAGCGGCTTTTTTAGAGTTCAGATATTTATAAAAAGCTATCGCTTCTTCAGGAGGATCACCTTCACCTTGCGTCGATGCAATGATGATCAAGGTTGTTGTTTTATGGATCTGCTTAAACTTATATTCACCTGCGGAATATAGTTCTACATTCAATTTGTGAGCAACCAGATTATCTCGTAACTGTTCGGCAAGATGACGCGCATTACCCGTTTGAGAAGCAGAGATCAATGTAATGGTTTCCTGCTCTGGTACGTGTACTGAATTAACCGCTGTCGATGCGGATACAACAGAAGGATTAAGCTGCCCCCACAAATAGCCAGATAACCACGCAATTTGCGCTGTTGAGAGATCTTTTGTTGCGTCCTTTAATTTACTCAATTGTTCCGGTGTTAATGGAAGCATTGATAATAATGGAGGTTGATTGCTCATTTATCCTGCCTTAAAAAAGCGAAGCACTTATCTGTGCTTTATTGTTCTTTGATAATATTTCTAATATTGAGAGGGTATCCCACGACTAGAAGACGAATTAAAGACCTGTTGGCTCTATCTAATAACCTTAAATGCTAAATTTATTTATTGGTTTCCTTTATCAATATAATGAATAAGCAAAAAGGAACATAATAAGCCATTAAGATTAAGGGAGATTAGGCGTGATACACTAAATCAGCTACACTGGTAGACTTCGTTCTATTTGTGTCTTTTTTTTACTAATTAAGTCAAGAGAGTTTTGATGACAACCACCATCTTTAAAGATTTTCAGTTTGAAGCAGCCCACCATTTGCCACATGTTCCTGAAGGCCACAAATGTGGGCGTCTTCATGGACACTCTTTTCTTGTTAGATTAGAACTAACAGGTGAAGTTGATGAACATTCAGGTTGGCTTATTGATTTTGCTGATGTGAAAGCCGCATTTAAACCTACTCTTGAGCGTCTAGATCACTACTATCTTAATGAAATTGAAGGCCTAGAAAATCCAACCAGCGAAGTGCTGGCAAAATGGATTTGGCAACAAGTAAAACCGTCATTGCCATTATTATCTGCGGTGATGGTAAAAGAGACGTGTACAGCAGGATGTATTTATCGCGGTGAATAAATCGGTTTTAACATTAACCCATTATCACTTAAAAGAAAATCAGCCTTTTATTGGCTGATTTTTTTATATTAAAAACGCGATCACGCAATATTTAAATACTTATGCGTTTGCATAGAGAAACGCCAATTACGTTCAATACAGGTTTTAATACATAATGCTGTTGCACTCTCTTTACAACTAATGGGCTGTAAGGCAACAACAGGCGCAGGGTGTTCTGTGCGTAATATCAGTAAGGCATCTAACGCTTCAATATCTTTTTCACGCCCAACGGGATGTTTTATCTCATTAGCTCTATTAATTGCGCTAGGTAATACCATAAATCCCCCTTTCATGCCTACTTTTGGGGAAAGTGTCACCCATGTTTTCTCACTACATAAAATATCGTGAGTACCACTGGTTTCTATCTGACAGGCAAAACCTGCTTGCTCTAGCCCTTCTGTTAAAGGACGTAAATCATATAAGCAAGGCTCGCCTCCTGTGATAACCACGTGTTTTGCACTATAACCTTGTTGTTGGAAAAGTGATAAAATCTTAGCAACACTGGCTTCTCCCCAAGTATCGCTTTCTTGCGTTTTAATAGGAATATCGCCAAGAGGAACTTTTTTTTCCTCTTCTTTTTCCCAAGTATGTTTGGTATCACACCAACTACAACCTACAGGACAACCCTGTAATCGAACAAAAAGTGCAGGAACGCCAGTAAAAACACCTTCACCCTGTAAGGTTTGAAACACTTCATTAATGGGGTATTGCATAAGAAACTCTGATATCCAATGAATGCTGATGATTATTACAGATAACTATCTCACCGTAAGAGGCTTTATGATAAGGTACATGGTTTGTTTTGAATAGCTAACGTGCGAGAAGACACTGAAAAAGAGGATAGCATTCCTCCGTTGGACAGAGATGGGAATACTTTAGATGCAAAAAGAGAATCAACTTTCACGAGGATTATCAGGGCGGCACATTCGTTTCATGGCGCTTGGCTCTGCAATCGGTACAGGTTTATTTTATGGCTCTGCGGCTGCCATTGAGAAAGCGGGTCCAGCTGTATTGCTTGCTTACCTTATTGGTGGTGCAGCAGTATTTATGGTTATGCGTGCATTAGGTGAAATGGCAGTTCATCATCCTGTTGCAGGCTCTTTTTCACAATATGCAAGCCATTATATGGGGCCTTTAGCTGGCTTCTTAACTGGCTGGAACTACGTTTTTGAAATGCTGATTGTATGTCTTGCAGACGTCACGGCATTTGGCTTTTATATGAAACTCTGGTTCCCAGATGTTGATCAATGGATATGGGTATTAGGGATAGTTTGCTTTATTGGTGCCTTAAACCTTTGCCATGTGAAGATATTTGGTGAAATGGAATTTTGGCTTTCCATTGTTAAAGTGACCGCCATTATCGCCATGATAATTGGTGGTGTTGTCATTATGATGTATGGCTTTGGCCAACAAACTGAACACCCTATTGGTATCTCTAACTTATGGGAGTTTGGTGGCTTTATGCCGAATGGCATTGAAGGGGTTATCGCCTCACTTGCCATTGTGATGTTTGCGTTTGGTGGGATTGAAGTCATTGGTATTACTGCCAGTGAAGCTAAAGATCCTGAAAAAACCATTCCTAAAGCTATCAATGCCGTACCGTTTCGTATCTTATTATTCTATGTACTGACGATTTTCATTCTAATGTGCATTTTCCCTTGGCAACAAATCGGCCATAACGGTAGCCCATTTGTACAGATTTTCTCAAATCTAGGGATCAATTCAGCGGCAAATATCTTAAACCTTGTGGTTATCACAGCAGCAATTTCTGCGATCAACAGTGATATTTTCGGTGCTGGTCGTATGATGTACGGCATGGCTCAAGAAGGGCAAGCACCAAAATCTTTTATGAAGCTCACTCGCAATGGTGTGCCTTGGATGACGGTGCTAGTGATGTCTGTTGTATTGTTGCTGGGCGTAGTACTTAACTACCTTATTCCAGAGCAAATCTTTGTTTTAATCGCTTCTATTGCGACATTTGCAACAGTTTGGGTGTGGTTAATGATTTTGCTTTCTCAAGTTGCTATGCGTCGCAAGATGAGCGCAGATGAAGTGAAAACGCTTAAATTTCCAGTACCGCTATGGCCTGTTGCACCAGCACTGACTATCGTATTTATGGCGTTTGTTATCGCAATCTTAGGCTATTTTGAGTCAACCAGAATGGCATTGGTTGTCGGTATGGTATGGGTAGCTATTTTAACTGTTGGCTATTATGTCGGTATCAAACCGAGAATGAACCAGAAATAAATCACATTTCTGAATCAAACAATTCTGAGTTAAACAATAAAGGCTGTGGATTAATTCACAGCCTTTTTCTTTATTATAAATTATGCGATTTTCACTAAGCCAGAGCTTGTTTTAAATCAGCAATTAAATCATCCACATCTTCAAGACCAATCGATAGTCGAATTAAACCATCACTAATACCATGTCTTTGTCGTTCTTCTGCACTATAAGTGGCATGAGTCATTGTGGCAGGATGTTGAGCTAAAGATTCGCAGTCTCCTAAACTCACTGCTCGACTAAAGAGATTTAAACGATTGAGAAACTCTCTACCCGCTTTTATGCCTCCTTTTAGCTCAATAGCTATCATGCCACCAGATAAACGCATCTGGCGTTTGGCGAGTTCATATTGAGGGAAAGAAACTAATCCCGGATAATAAATAGTTTCAACCTTAGGATTATCTGTAAGATATTCTGCAATACGTTGTGCATTTTGGCAGATCTGCTCCATCCTTATGCCTAGCGTTTTTATTCCTCGCAATATTAACGAAGCATCATGAGGAGACAAACAAGCCCCAGTCATATCCTTTAAACCTTCAACACGTATTTTATCTGCTAGGGCGTGCGTGGTAATAATTGCTCCTGCAGTGACATCTCCATGACCTGATAAATATTTGGTCATAGAATGCACAACAATATCAGCACCAAGCCCCAAAGGTTGTTGTAAATAAGGCGAGCAATAAGTGCTATCTACCATGACTAAAATATTATGTTGATGCGCTATTTCTGATATTTTTGCTATGTCACTGACACGCATATTAGGATTAGCAGGAGTTTCAAAAAAAATTAATTTTGTTTTCTCAGTAATCGCTTCTTTCAGTTTTTCAAGGTTAGTTAAATCAACATGCTTTATTTTAACACCAAATTTAGCCAGTCCATGATTGAAAAATGTAAAAGTGCAGCCATAAAGCGTCATATCAGCAATGAGTTCATCACCAGGCTGAAGTAACGACCAGCAACTAGAAGTAATTGCCCCTATTCCTGAAGAAAAAACAACGGCGCCTTCACCATTTTCTAATTGTGCTAAACGCTTTTCTAATAACTCTAAAGTAGGGTTTGAGATCCGAGAATAAAAATACCCTTTTTGTTTTCCAGCAAAGCAATCAGCACCATATTGTGCCGTTGGAAAAACAAAAGTGGATGTTTGAAAAACAGGAGGCACTAATGCCCTCTGAAAATCTAACGGAGAATAACCATAATGTATTGCTTGAGTATTAAAATGTTTATTACTTTGCGTCATTATATCTCCTAATTATTAATTAATTTTCTATTCTTTGGTTATTTTCCCCGATAATTTGAACTGTTCTTAGAATAATTGAAATCCCTTTAAGCGTATCAGGGTTTCTTAATAACGCAAAAGTTGAACCTAATGTATATTTTTTATCTTGATAAATAGATTCTTTCTTTGCCATATTATAAGCAGCACTTAACTCCCATACTGGAATTAATGTTTCTTCAAACGCAACTGAAATTTTTTCAACCGTTGCATTATCCATAATATCTATTGAGTCAGATATTAAAGATAATAAATCGACGATATTATCAAAGCGCTTTAATGCTAATAATGGTCTTGCTTTTTCTAATAAATGTTGAAGATGTAATTTATCTTCATCAGATAATAGTTGAATATCTGCTGGGCTTAAGTTATTTTCACTCATTATTGTATCCCCTATAATAATCCTCTAACGGTTGCCCAATATAAACCTCGGTTATAACTATTACGCAGTAATCCGCCTAGCTTTGTCGGTGGTGTAGGAATTACGTCATGTTTATAGTCATACTGTAATGGCATACCGGCTGATAATCCCATTTGTGCGACCGCCTGCACACGACCATCATAAATCGCAGCAGGATAACCGTAACGAAGCTCACCACAGATGTTATTTGCAATTACACCCGCTTGGTTATGACAACTACCACCGGCTTTACTAATCGGTAAATCAACCGTATCACCAAGAACATACACTTGATTTAATCCATAGACTTGCAATGTTTCAGGATCAGTAGGTAACCAGCCTTCACCATTATTATGTTCACTCAAACCTGTATTACGAATCGCCTCAACGGCCGTAATAGGCGGTGTACTCATAAGGATATCAAATGGCTCTGCCTCGCCCTCTTTTGAGTAAGCTATTTTCTTATCAGGATCAACATGGCTCAACGTAAAGCCTCGCTTAGCTTTAATATCTCGCTCAGAGAATACGGCCGGAAGAACTTCACAAACCTCTTGTTGCATAAACAGACAGTTTCTTAGAAGTTGAGCAACCGTAGGATAGGTATAAACAATTTCAATATTATTTCTCACCCGACGCTGACGAAGAAGCTCATCCAGCATCAATGTTGTCTCCATAGGAGCAATACCACATTGATGCGGTACATTAGGTGTTTCAGGGAAGCTAACAGTAATAAATACACGACCTTTTTCAATTTTAGCTAATTTATCAGCAAGTGTTCTTGCGGCTTCATATTGGTAAAAATGATTTCCCGCTTCTTTTAAGCCTTCAATTCTATGAGGACTAGGAACACAACCTGTTGCTAATACTAAAAAATCATAGTTATATTTTTTATTAGATTCGCAATAAATCACTTTATTATTAAAGTCAAAACGTTCTGCTTTATCGATAATAAATTCAATTTCGGGTCTTAATAAACTTCTTTCTGAACGCATTAGCTCTTCTTTTAAAAAAAGATTAAATGCAATATACATAAATGCAGGTTTGTAATAATGATTAGGATTATCTGAAATAAGCGTAATTTTAATTTTATTTGAAAAGATTTCGTCATTTAATTTTTTAGCTAGGATATTAGCAAGAATAGTTCCGCCGGTACCACCACCAATAATAACTATATTTTTTGTTGGCATTTTATTTCCTATATCTAGTGATATTAGATAGACCAAAAAAGTATAGTAAATAACATTAATATAACAAATAGATTAAATAGATAGATTAGTTAAGCATAATATAGCTATATTAATAAATGATAGATATAATCATATTTAATTTAAATATTAAAAAATTAAACATTAACTTATGTTATTATTACCTACTAATAAAATGTCGCGATTAAAGGATGATGGTCAGATGCATCAGTGATTAAGACCTCAGCTTTGTTCAACGATAACCCTCGATAAAAAATATAATCCAAAGGTTTACCAAAGGCTTTTGTACGCCAATCATTATCAAAAATAACTTCTTTAAGTCTTAACGCTCTTGCAAAACGTTTTAATACATTGACTCTTGGGCGGCTCCACGCATTAAAATCACCCGCTAAAATAACAGGTCCTTTGTGATGCATGATATGAACAGATAAATTGCTCAATTGACGCTGATAAACATCGACACCAAAACTAAAATTAATCGCATGTACATTAATAACCATTAAATGATCACCCGTAATTAATGGATATACCGTAATTAATGCTGATTTGGGTAGTCGTAAAAAGGGCTCTTTCTCTCTGAGAGGGCAGCAATAGATAGGATGGGAACTTGATAATGTCATCACACCAGCTGGGTGTTGTTGAAAAGCCAAGGCAGGGACTTGGTCTGCAATTAAATGGTGAATTCCAGCAAAACGTACAAGCTCAGGTGTAGTTTGAGCTTCTTGTAACAAAAGCAAATGCGTATCTGTTGAGAGCGTTTCCAACATATTACGCCAATTGAGTCGTTGCTGTTTATAGATATTCCAAACCGCAATTTTTAGAGTGCCTTCAGTGTAAAGGGGCATTCCGATAGGTAAGGTATCCTTTCTTTCACTTAAAGGTGGGCTGGGCTCAATCCTTTCAACAGGTTGACCTGCTACAAAACGCACTGAATAATTCGGTTTTTTCGCCATTAGCAACCTCAGATAAACAGCAAGATATCTTGCTATAACTAAAGTATACCAAAGCCAAGCTTCGCTCTCACCCTTTAAAAGGACACCATAATCAACAAAAGTAATTATTTTTATATATAATAGTTATGTTTACTTAAAATTATCCGATTAATTTATTTTTTATTCTAAATTTTAAGCAAAAAAAAACCTAAGTCGTTAGACTTAGGTTTCTTAAT
>NZ_JAEHQE010000030.1:0-32657 GCF_016238545.1 Proteus sp. PR00208
AGCTAAGCAAAAAAAGAGCCTTTTAAGGCTCTTTTTTGTTGCATTATTTTTCAACTTCACCGATTTCGTTCGGAGTAGGCGTAGGCGGTATTTTCTTTTTTTCTGAGGAGCTAAACCCGCTTGATAAGGTATTAATCAGCGTACTTTTTTTCATCGAAATAATGGCTTCTTGTGCGGGTTTTAACCAAGACGCAGGTTTTGGCTCTTGTGGTTGTTCTGTTGGCGGTACAACTTTGGGTGGTTCTGGTTGTATTGGTTTTTCTGCCTGTGGTTTTAATAGAGTACTCGGTGCAACCAGTTGAATATCAGCAGGTAATAAAGGCAACTGCTGCTGTAATGCTCGGACGGTTGAAGGGTGAGGGTGTCCAATCGCAATTGCAGAGCCATTCTTTCGTGCTAAAGCAATAGCGCGAGCGAGTTGTTGTCTTGTTTCAGCTTCGGTTTGTACGTTATCGAGAAAAACATGACGGCGTAAAGAGGGAACACCTGCGGCTTTTGCAGCAATGGCCGCTTGTGTATTACCAATGGTCACGCTATCTAAAAAATAGAGGTTTGAGTGATTAAGGGCTTTAATGACTCTATCCATCGCTTGTCTATCGGAGGTCATCGCACTACCCATATGGTTATTCATACCGACAGCGAAAGGAACATTACTAATAGCATGCTGAATAATGCGGTTAATTTCATCCTGACCCATAGAAGGTTTTAGGGTATCGCGCTCTAGAGGTTGTTTGCTAATAGGAGCCATTGGCATGTGGATCAGGATTTCTCGCCCTTGAGCATGAGCTTTAGTTGCCATTTCTTTACCATGAGGGGAATCAGGTAAAATAGCGATAGACACTGCCGTAGGAAGTTGTAAAACTTGGTTATCTTCTTTTTTACGATAACCAAAATCATCAATCACAATGGCTAATTTGGCTGCGAATGTGGGAGTACTCACAACCAGACTTAGCAACATTAAACTAAGTAAAAAAGAATGCTTGCGTTGTAATGTGCCAAGTAATTTCAAACCTACCTCCCAAGCCAAGGAACTGGATTTACCGCTTTCCCTTGACGTCTAATTTCAAAATAGAGTGCTGAACGCTCTTGCCCACCACTGTTACCGACTAAAGCAATAGCTTGTCCAGCTTTAACTTGCTGACCTACATTCACTAAAGCACTTTGGTTATAACCGTAAAGACTCATATCGCCTTTACCGTGTTCAACCACGACGACTAAACCATAGCCTTGAAGCCAATCGGCTAACAACACGCGACCATCAGCAATAGCTTTCACTTCGGTACCTTGCGCCGCGGGTATAACAATACCTTTCCAACGTAATTCTCCAGAGCCAGAAATAGACTCGCCAAAACGGTGTAATAAAGAGCCTCTGATAGGCCAAATGGCTTGTCCAGCAGGTCTACCCAAACCGCCTGTACGAGACATCAATGATTGCTCTTCGGCTGTTGGTTTATAGGTTGAACCTCGTTGTTGTGCTTCACGCTGTTTTGCTGCAATGCGAGCGGCTTCTCGGGCCTCTCGCTCAGCACGGGCTTTGGCTTCACGCTCTGCTTGTGCAATTTTATTTCTTAACTGTGCTTCGTTAGCCCGCATAGTGGCTAAATTTTTCTGATCCGCTTTTAATGTTGATTCAAGTTGAGTTAGCGTTTTTTGGCGAGCGGCTAATGCGTTATCAAGCTTTTGCTTCTCTTGTTGTTGCTTTGTGAGAACTTGTTTTTGTTCATTTTGTTTTGCTTGTTGAGCGTTTTTTTCCGCTTCAAGTTCTTTTGAGGTTTGAGCAAGCTCTGCCATTGTTTCTTTACGCGCATCATTAATATAGCTGTAATACGCTAAGATACGCTCTTCACGCTGGCCTTCTTCACCACGAAATAGAAGCTCTATACCTTGATGTTTACCTTGACGATAAGCCGCATCCATTTGGCGAGCTAATAATTCTTGTTGAGACTGATACTGTTTTTGTAAGCGTGCAATATTTGCTGTAATGGTTTTGATCTCTTTGCCTAACGTTTGTAAGCGATTTTGTGTTTCATGCACAGAGCGACCAGCACTAGAAATTTGGGTTTCCTGTGTTTTTAATTGATTAAGAAGGGCTGTACGTTGTTTTTGTTGTTCTTGAACCTGTTTTTCTTTTTCAGCAATCGTGGTTTGTAAATCTTTTAGCTGATTACGATTATCCGTTAATGTGTTCGCAAAAACAGGGGATGCAGAAAAGAGAGAGGTGCTAATAAGCAACGTGATTAACGGTAAAGAAAATACACGATAAGACGGATGTGTTTTTTTTTGAAGATCCATTTTCTCTGCCATCTGACCAACGTACCTTTCATAACAGTTTGTAAGATTATTTCATGTCACAAAACAACTGACCAGCTAACACGAAATAAAGCCGAAATTTCAGATAATACCTAACAGGTAATCTATTCAATTAATAAGAGATTATAAAGCAATAATAATAGGAGAGCGGAAAAAAGAGGCAATCTGTGTGACAGCGCAATAGAATATCACGCTGTCCACGAGAGAGATTATTCGACGATAGTACCCCAAAGGTCATATTCGTCAGCATGTTCAATAAGAACACGCACGATTTGCCCTGGCTCTACATCAAATTGCTCATTGAGGTAAACAGCACCATCAATTTCAGGAGCATCAGCCATGCTACGACCAATCGCGCCTTCTTCATCGACTTCATCAATCATAACCAGCAATACTTTGCCGATTTTTTCTTGTAGGCGTTCAGTCGAAATTTGTTGTTGCAACTGCATAAAGCGATGATAACGTTCTTCTTTCACTTCTTCAGGCACTTGATCCGCCAGTTCATTTGCTTTTGCACCATCAATAGGGCTGTATTTAAAGCAACCTACGCGATCTAAACGAGCTTCGGTGAGGAAATCCAACAACATTTGGAAATCTTCTTCTGTTTCACCCGGAAAACCAACAATAAAGGTAGAACGTAAGGTTAATTCAGGGCAAATTTCACGCCAGCGTTTTACGCGCTCTAAGGTACGTTCAACAGAGCCTGGGCGTTTCATCAGTTTTAATACTTTAGGGCTTGCATGCTGTAATGGAATATCTAAATAAGGCAAAATTTTGCCTTCAGCCATTAAAGGAATGACATCATCAACATGTGGGTATGGATAAACGTAGTGTAAACGAACCCAAATGCCTAATTTTGCCAGTTGTTCACATAAACTGACCATACTGGTTTTGACAGGCATTCCATCCCAAAAACCCGTTTGATGTTTAGTATCAACACCGTAAGCAGAAGTATCTTGAGAGATAACAAGTAACTCTTTTACGCCTGCATTAACTAATCTTTTAGCTTCACCTAATACTTCACCAATTGGACGACTGTCTAAATCGCCTCGCATTGATGGAATAATGCAGAAAGTACAACGGTGATTACAGCCTTCAGATATTTTTAAATAGGCGTAATGACGAGGCGTTAATTTTACACCTTGTTCAGGAACAAGGCTGAGAAAAGGATTGTGATCAGGTTTTGGTACATAGTGGTGAATATGAGATAAAACTTGCTCATAACTATGAGGCCCTGTGATTTCGAGTACTTTTGGGTGCACTTCACGAATTTGGTTCTCTTTTGCACCTAAACAGCCAGTAACAATCACTTTACCGTTTTCATCGAGTGCTTCACCAATCGCTTCTAGCGATTCTTGTACTGCGCTGTCAATAAACCCACAGGTGTTGACGATGACTAAATCAGCATCATTATAGGTAGGAACAACTTGATAACCTTCTGTGCGCAGTTCGGTTAGGATACGTTCAGAGTCCACTAAATTTTTAGGACAACCTAATGAAACGAATCCAATTTTAGGCACTTGATTTGTTTGCGACATGCTCGTGTTCTCAATACTTTTAAATAAATAACAGATAGTTGTTGTATCTCAGACAGGTATAAATCTTACGTAAAATGGGCGATTTTATACGTAAGTAGCCATTATAAGGGATGCTGATTTATTAATAGCTTGCCTGAAGAGGGATCCTGTAGAGTAAAAAGGCAATGCCTTTTCAATTCATCATTTTTCACGGAACCGGCGCTAATGGTACATAAATCCGTCAATAAAAAAAATGATTGTTGAGAAACTTTCCGCAAAAATAGAAAGAGAAACGCAGGAATAGGCTGTAATTGCGCCATGACAAAGGTATACTTTGGCTCTTTGATACTATTTTTAACTAACGAGAGTGATTGCATCCTATGCTGCAAGAAGTAATGCAATTTTTCAACCGGCACACCCTGTTAAGTTTTGTTTGGGTCGCATTGCTGGTGGCGGTCATTGTATTGACCTTTAAAGGGCTTTTTTCTAAGACGAAAAATATTTCCCGTACAGAAGCGATTTCTTTGATAAACAAAGAGAATGCGGTGTGTGTTGATATCCGTAGCCGTGATGAGTTCCGCAAAGGACACATCATTGATTCTATCAATTTAACGCCTTCTGAAATCAAAAGTAATAATATTGCTGAGCTGGAGAAATATAAATCACAGCCAGTTATTGTTGTGTCACCATCAGGCATTGAAGGTGCAAAACCTGCTGAGAGCCTAATTAAACTCGGTTTTGAAAAAGTCTTTATCTTAAAAGATGGTCTTTCAGGCTGGAGTGGTGAGAATTTACCACTGGCTAAAGGTAAAAAGTAACGAGCGGGCAGATTGAGTTCTATACTTACTGCTATTCAATTAATAAGGATATAAAAAGGTAAGATTATTATGTCAGAACAGCAAAACCAAGAGATGACTTTTCAAATTCAACGTATCTATACAAAAGATATCTCTTTTGAAGCGCCTAATGCCCCACAAGTTTTCCAAAAAGAGTGGCAACCAGAAGTTAAATTAGATCTGGATACTTCTTCTAATACTTTAGCTGAAAACGTCTATGAAGTTATTCTGCGCGTGACTGTAACCGCAACAATGGATAACGAAACTGCATTCCTGTGTGAAGTTCAACAAGCAGGTATCTTTACCGTTGAAGGTATCGAAGGCACTCAATTAGCACATTGCTTAGGTGCATATTGCCCTAACGTTCTGTTCCCTTATGCTCGTGAATGTATCACTAACTTAGTGAGCCGTGGTACTTTCCCACAACTGAATTTAGCACCAGTTAACTTTGATGCGTTGTTTATGAACTATTTACAACAGCAACAAACTGATGCCGCTAATGAAGGGGCTGAAGAAGCTTAATGAACGCTTCTATGACAGTTATCGGTGCCGGTTCATACGGCACCGCTTTAGCGATTACACTGGCACGCAATGGTCATGACGTTGTGCTTTGGGGGCATGATCCTGCGCATGTTGCTGCGTTAGAGCAAGCTCGCTGTAATCAGGCATTTCTGCCCGATGTTTCCTTTCCTGATAGTTTATACATGGAAGCTTCTTTGCAAAAAGCCATTGAAGCCAGCCGTAATATTCTGGTTGTGATCCCAAGCCATGTTTTTGGTGATGTATTACAACAGATCAAACCCTTTTTACGTCAGGATGCGCGTGTTGTTTGGGCGACAAAAGGACTTGAGGCACATACTGGTCGCTTATTGCAAGATGTAGCGCGTGAAGTATTAGGTAATGAAATCCCGCTAGCAGTTTTATCAGGCCCTACCTTTGCGAAAGAGCTTGCGGCAGGTCTACCTACTGCGATTTCTGTGGCATCAACGGATAATACCTTCTCTGAAGAACTTCAACAGTTGTTCCATTGTGGCAAAAGCTTCCGTGTTTATAAAAACCCTGACTTTATCGGTGTGCAATTAGGTGGCGCGGTAAAAAACGTGATTGCTATTGGTGCGGGTATGTCTGATGGTATGGGTTTTGGTGCTAATGCACGTACCGCACTGATTACCCGAGGCCTTGCTGAAATGAGCCGTTTAGGGAAAGCATTAGGTGCAGATGCAGCAACCTTTATGGGAATGGCAGGGTTAGGTGATTTAGTCTTAACCTGTACTGATAACCAATCTCGTAATCGTCGATTCGGCATGATGCTAGGTCAAGGTTTTGATGTTGATACTGCCCAAGAGAAAATCGGGCAGGTAGTTGAAGGTTATCGCAATACCAAAGAAGTTCGCGCATTAGCAGAACAAGTTGGTGTTGAAATGCCTATCACTGAGCAGATCTACCAGATTTTATATCAGCATAAAGATGCCAAAGAAGCGGCATTATCTTTATTAGGCCGCGCAACGAAAGATGAGATAGACAGCAATCTGTTCTAAGTCTATTTTAGATAGTCAGCTATTTATTTCTGTTTCAAACATAAGAAGCCTAAGTTTTTACTTAGGCTTCAATGTAAAAGAATGAGAGTGAGTATGTCGCTAGAAGAATTAAAAAGAGTCTGGGATCATATTAAAAATGAAGCAAGATGTTTGGCAGATTGCGAACCAATTTTGGCCAGTTTCTTCCATGCGACATTACTCAAGCATGAAAATTTAGGCAGTGCTTTAAGTTATATGTTGGCGAACAAGCTGGCAACTCAGACAATGCCTGCGATTGCTGTGCGTGAGATTGTTGAAGAAGCATATCGCAGTGATCATTCTATGATTGAATCTGCCGCTTATGATATTTCCGCCGTTCGTTTACGCGATCCTGCTGTTGATAAATACTCCACACCTCTGCTTTATCTAAAAGGTTTTCATGCCTTACAAGCTTACCGTATAGCCCATTGGTTATGGGGGCAAGATCGTAAAGCACTCGCCATTTACCTACAAAACCAGATTTCAGTTACTTTTGGTGTTGATATTCATCCTGCTGCCCGTATTGGTCATGGCATAATGCTCGATCACGCAACAGGTATTGTGATTGGTGAAACTGCTATCGTAGAGAATGATGTCTCTATTTTACAATCTGTTACCTTAGGTGGTACAGGTAAAACCTGTGGCGATCGCCATCCTAAAGTACGCGAAGGTGTGATGATTGGTGCAGGTGCTAAAATACTCGGCAATATCGAGATTGGTCGCGGTGCTAAAATTGGCGCTGGCTCTGTGGTATTACATGAAGTGCCAGCACATACTACGGTTGCAGGAGTTCCTGCTCGCATTGTGGGTAAACCGACCAGTGACAAGCCTTCGCTCGATATGGATCAACACTTTAATGGTGTAGTACCCGGTTTTGAATGTGGTGATGGTATTTAATGGCATTAACCGAAGTCACACTCTCTGAACTTAAGGCTTGTTTACACGCTGAATATATTGGCTGTAACTCATCGATTATTGGCGGAGAGATAGTGATAGGTGATAATGCCGTGATTGGCGCTCATGCATTGGTGTTGAAAGATGTAGAGGAAGGGTGTCGATATATTACGAAGGTTGTTGCTGAAATAAAACGACCAAAAATAGATTAAATGAAGTTTTGATATCTTTGGATTTAATAGAAAAAAGCGCTTGCTCATTATTTATGAACAGCGCTTTTTGCATTTCAGTCTCTTAATAACGCACCAGGATAACCTAGTTGACGCCATGCCTCGAAAACTACAACGGCAACAGTATTTGATAGGTTCATACTGCGACTATCTGCAAGCATAGGGACTCTGATTTTCTGCTGTGTTGGCATATTATCCAATACATAAGGTGGCAAGCCACGAGTTTCAGGTCCAAACAGGAGATAATCGCCATCTTGATAGCTCACATTACTGTGTGCAGGAGTCCCTTTTGTCGTTAAAGCAAATACACGCGCACCTGTCGGTGATTGTGCATTATCAGGGTTTAAACCTTCACTTTCTAAAAAAGCATAATAATCGTGGTGCTGTTTAATATCAGCAAACTCACGATAATCAAGCCCTGCACGACGTAGACGTTTATCATCCCAAGTAAAACCCAAAGGTTGGATCAAATGGAGATGAAAGCCTGTGTTCGCACACAGGCGAATAATATTACCCGTATTCGGTGGAATTTCGGGTTCAAATAAGACGATATTGAGCATAAAAAATCGATTTAATCGTTACCAAAGAGGTCACGAGTATAAACTTTTTCTTCAACATCGTTTAGTACTGATGACATTCTATTGGTGATAATGACATCAGACATAGCTTTAAACTCATTTAAATCACGAACTAATTTCGAATTAAAGAAAGTATCTTCTTTCATTTCTGGTTCATAAATCACCACTTCAATGCCTTTGGCTTTAATTCGTTTCATAATGCCTTGGATTGAAGATGAGCGGAAATTATCAGAACCTGATTTCATAATTAAACGATAAACACCGACGATTTTTGGTGATTTAGCAATAATAGAGTCTGCAATAAAGTCTTTACGAGTGCGATTAGCTTCAACGATTGCACTAATAATATTATTAGGGACAGAGTCGTAGTTTGCTAATAGTTGTTTAGTATCTTTTGGTAAGCAGTAACCACCGTAACCGAATGATGGGTTATTGTAGTGATTGCCAATACGCGGATCTAAACAGACACCTTCAATGATTTGTTTTGAGTTTAAACCGTAAGATTCCGCATAGCTATCAAGCTCATTAAAGTAAGCAACACGCAGTGCTAGATAAGTATTAGCAAATAATTTAATGGCTTCTGCTTCTGTTGAATCAGTGAAAAGAACATCAATATCTTTCTTTAATGCACCTTGTTGTAAAAGGTCTGCAAATTTTTGTGCTCTTTCTGATTGCTCGCCAATCACAATACGAGAAGGGTATAAGTTATCGTAAAGCGCACGACCTTCACGTAAGAATTCAGGAGAAAAGATAATATTATCTGTATTATATTTTTCTCTCATTTCTTTGGTAAAACCAACAGGGATCGTTGATTTAATGATCATTGTAGTATTTGGATTATATTCTAAAACATCACGAATAACAGACTCTACAGATGAGGTATTAAAGTAGTTCGTTTTAGGATCATAATCGGTTGGTGTGGCAATGATAACAAAATCCGCATCTTTATAAGCGAGTTCTTTATCTAATGTTGCAGTAAAATCAAGCTCTTTGGTTGCTAAAAACTCTTCAATTTCTTTATCAGAAATCGGAGAGATTTTTTTGTTAAGCAATTCAACTTTTTCTTTATTGATATCTAACGCAACAACTGTGTTGTTTTGGGAAAGAAGTATCCCGTTAGATAGGCCGACATAGCCGGTTCCAGAGATGGTGATTTTCATGAGTTTCTCTTATCTAAAGTATATGCATTTATATTAATTCACTATACTAAAATAGAAATACATATTTTAGTGTTGTTTTTTCACTCTTTAGTAAAGGTATGGTGTATTTAGTAATCATAAACATCATATACTTATTAAATTAATATAAAATTAATTTTTTATTAGAAAGCAAGTTGAGAAGTGTAGGGTATATTTTAATTATTTGTTAACAAAAAGACTATTTAAAACTAATCTATTATAAAAATTCATTTTTAACTGTGTTAGCAATACCTTGCTCAAGAGTAACTGGAGCTTTAAAATCAGTATTAGTAATACTATTTGATTTAAATTGAGTGCGAGCACAGAATTTTTTGATTCGAATACTGCTTACAGGGAATTCTTTACCTGTAACTTTAGAAAGAACATCAAAACAATATCCACCAAGTAATCCAATAGCATAAGGAACTTTAATGTGGCTATGTCGTTTATCTAGGGCTGTATAAATGATATCTGTCAATTCATTCATAGTAAAATCAGGTTTATCAATATAATTAAATATATGATGACCAGATTCTATTTGAGTAGAATATCTTAAAAAGGCTGCGATATTTTCAACATAAGCCATTGATTTTTGATTGTTACCAGAGCCTACCATTAAAAACTTACCAGATGCTATTTGGCGAAATAGGTTATAAACATTTCCTCTATTACCTTCACCAAAGACAACCGTTGGTCTGATAACGACTAAAGTATTTGAAGAATCTTTTTTATGCCATGCTTCATATTGATGTTCAGCATTAAGTTTAGATTTGCCGTAATCATTGAATGGATGAAATTCGCCATCTTCACCAGTTTCTTTTTCAACAAATCCATATACAGCAACAGATGAAGTAAATACGATATGTTTAATATTTAGCTGTTCAGCAACATCACAAACATTTTTAGCTCCATCTACATTAACTTCATAATATAAACTAATAGGATGAACATTATCTTTATGTTGTGCCGCTAAGTTGATAATAACATCAGAACCCTTTAATGGTTCAAGTAATGTCTCTGGTTTTGTTACATCACCAAATATCCATCTTTCAGGATATTTTTCACTTTTAGCAATATCTACAATTTTAAAATCAATATTTTCTTTAGTTAATTGATCTGAAAGGCGTGTACCAATAAAACCTGAACCACCGATGATTGTTAACATAGTTTATCTTCTTTTTTTCAAGGCATTTAGTAAGTAATGTGAAAAGCAGTATAGCGATTTAGGAATCGATAATTTTAGTTCATTTCTATAAATTGACCATTGCCATTTTATGGCCTTAAGTTTATTTGAGGATAGTGAGTTATTTGAAATCCTATATTTAGCTAGAGGTTCTTGAATACAAAATGCTTTGCCAGATTTTTGTAATATTTCTAGCCACATAACATAATCTTCATGACCAATTTTTTTCTGAAAAATTTTCCCTATGCTATTTGCATTATAAGTACCTGTTAAATTACCAATGAAATTAGACTTAAGCATTGATGAATATGTAATTATAGTTGGAGATTTTCTTAGAGTAAAATCGGATTCATTATTAAAAGTAAAATAATTAGAGCAGACAACATCGTATCCAGTTTGTAATTTAGCTAATTGATATTCTAATTTATTAGGTAGCCATAGGTCATCACTATCTAGAAAAGATATATATATTCCAGTACAATTCCTTATTCCAAGATTTCTAGCATACGCGACCCCTGAATTTTCAGATGTTTCTAAATAAACTATTCGTTCATCATTAAAGGATAGGATTATATCCTTAGAAGTATCTGTGGATGAATCATTGATAATATATAATTTAAAATCGGAGTATGTTTGAGCGAGTATTGAGTTAATACTATCAGATACGGTCTTTTCTGAATTAAATACGGGCATTATAACTGAAAATATTTCATTCATTTTTTTTCTCAAATTTTCTGAGATGTTAATATTTTTAGACTTGCTTCTTGATAAATGACGTTCGAATTATTGATTTTTTGAATGAATAAGGTAAATCTTATTCTTATCATTAGTCGGCTATTTATTTTGATAGACGATTATATGCATGAAAGCACTTTGATAGTATAGTTAAAACACACATTCTTGGATTTAACATAAACTTATTATTATGAATAAATCTAAAGTAGTCATGAGCGCTAATTTGCTTTTTCAATATTCTAGAAAATGGCATTTTATTTGAATCATTAGAATTATGTATTAGCCTGAAAATATGTTTATCAATATATTCAACCTCTTCTTTTTTTAATAAACATGCTAACATATTTAACCGAGAGTCCAACCATACATCATCAAACCTATCATCAAAGATATATTTTTTATTGGAAAGTAAGAACTCACCTGAGACAATAATTGAGGAAGTCACAGATATTGAAGGAAATAAAGCGTTATTCTCAAAGATTGGTCTCTTTATGATCATATCACTCTCTATACCATCATTAGTGATATTTTTTATTTTTGTAAAACATATTTTTTTTTCTTTTATTGTATCTAAAAACTTAGTATTTAAAGTAGAAAAATAGTAGTAATCATCAGCATCCATCAACCAATAATGATCAGATGTAGAAAAAAATTTACTATCCATTACTTTATTTAAGCTTTCAAGCTGGCCTTGATATGGTTTTTTTCGACCCAAATTTGGATTTTTACTTTCAAAAATAAATACATTCTTTGTGTTAAATTCGGATATAAAATTTCTCACGATATCCAGACTACAGTCAGTAGATCCATCATCACAAATGAGAATTCTAATTTCTGGATTATTGGTTATAGCTTGTATTTCGCTTAATAATTTCTTTAGGAATTTAGAATAATTCCAGTTAAAAATAACTATATTTAACAATCTTCATCCCCTATTTAAATTTATACAGATTTTTTATAAAACAGGTTTACTTATATATTTTTTCAATTAAATTAGTACTATCTAAGTTATTAATATAGCGAATTCTTTTGAAATGTATAAAACAAGGCGTAATGATGGTTGATCTAAACTGTTCCCACTTCGAAAGCTTATAATCAAACTGTAGTTCTTCATACATTTTTCCGTCCACGAATCTAAAAGATGAATTATTTTTGAAAATATACCTTTCAAAAGATAATTTCATACCATAGAGTTCGATACCTTTAAATATTATAACTCTTATTCTCTTTTTAAGTTTACTCTGGATCTTTTTAAGGGCTAAAGGAGTGTATAATAAATGAGCATCTGCTTTCATTACATAATCTGATGTTGCCTTAGAAAATGCGAAGGTGTAATAATTTGCTAACGATTTAGATTCCGTCACATTTTTATAATAGTCTTCACCAGCAATAGCTAATTCATTTTTATATGAGTAGACTTTTACATTGCATATTTCTTTAAGTTGATCTTGTAGTTTATAACATATATCTAAAGATTTATCTGATGAATTGTTGTCTACGATAATAATTTCTTTACATATTGGTGCAATAGACATAACGGAAGTTTCTAAATATACTTCTGCATTTTTAATTCTAAAGACAGCAGATAGTGTTGGTAAATTTTTTCTATTTAATATTAATTTTCTTTGAAAATCGCCAACCTGGCGGTCAAATTTTAATCTTTCTTTTGTGTTTTCAAGTCCTAAATTGAACATATTTAAAATAGACATAAAAAACCTTTTAATATATTAAAAATGCAATAAATTAGTGTTTAAATTTTTATCACTAGGATGTTTATTTTTCATTTTATTACTATTCAGTATTGAAATAGTAAATATTAGCAACCAAAAAACGGGTTGTAAGTAATCGAACTTACTTTGTAATATAATAAAGAAAATTATTAAATGTATATTATTCTTAATCTGAAACCTTGCCCAAAATAGAAATAAAAATAGTCCTATAATACCAAATGAATAATAAAGATTTACAAAAAAACCGCTATCTCTAAAGCTGTAATCATAGATAATATTACCTTCTGTGTATATAGGTTTTGATAGTATGTTTATACCATTACCTATTAAATGATTATACCAAGATTGACTTTGTATAATATTGGTTACAACAGTTCTAGTTGCAATCATATCATATTCAGAGGAATTACTAATCCGCTCATAACTAAATGAAAGCATATAAAAAATAAAAATTGAGCAGAAGATAAAGAATGATATTTTGAATAAAAGTGTTTTAGAATTGTTTCTGCAGAAAAGAAGCAATATACATAATGAAATCGAGCCAATTAAAACACCAGCTGTTGATAATGTTAATATGGAAATAAAGAACCCTAATATTACATAACCATCAAATTTTTTTATCAAAAACATATAGCAAAAGGTTATCATGGATATTATAGCGCTTGCATTTGAAGGTTCAGTAAAGAAAGCTGTAGGTCTAATTAGTCCCATAGTTTTGAAGGTAGGACTTGTATATCTTGATTCAGATGCTCCAAATGAAACAATTTTATTGAGATCAATATAGTCACCGGTTAAAAAAAAGAATGACCACTGAAATAAAATAGTAATAGCTAATATAATTAAGCAATATCGAAATATTTTTACTATATATTTATAATTAAAGTTGCTTAATAATGATACAAATATATATACTATTGATATATATATAATAACTACAATATATGTATTTGTTTTAAAAGAGTTAAGATCGTATGATTTTAAAACTATGGTACTGAGACAATATACAAAAAAAATCATAATAAAAAAGCAATCTACTATATACAATTTAGTATGTATAATTTCTTTGTATGATAAAATTAGACAGAATGAAAACCAGCAAATAACTATTCCGAACATGTGTAAGCCGGAGTTCATTAATGGCACAAAAAAAAGTAGTATAAAAAAAGAAAATTTTCTCATATGAGCTCTAAAATAGATAATAAGTAAATTATACTTTTGTAATATTTTTGTTGAAACCACTTAAGTTACAAGAAATGCTATGAATCATTTTCTATTAATAGCAACTTCTAAATTAAACTAACCAATATTATTGATTTCAAATCTTCACAAAATTCAATCCTAATTATGTTAGGAATTTTATTAGAAAAGTAAGATTATATAGGAAAATTCTATGATGCTAAAGTGTACACTAAATTAGTACAGAGAAAATGTCATTTTGTAGATTTTGTTACCATATTTATATGGCATAACTTACCACCTTGAACATTCATCATAAAAGATCATATTATTAATTAAAATATGATATTATTTTTTATGGACGTGTGAATTTTTTTACTAAAGTAATTAATTTAACTGTAAGGTTAGGATTAATCAAAAAGGATGTGATCTTTAATTTAAGCATAAATTGGAATTTACCATTTATAAATTTAAAATAATTCCTCCTAAGAAAAGATATATATTTTTTAACTTCTTGATTATATTTTTTATATTCACCTGTGATATATATAGTATGTAGTGCTATATATGTTGTCATATATTTATGATAGATCATTGATGAATTAAAGCGATTTGATTTTATAATTTTATTACTATCGATGTCATCTAAAGCACGTAATGCATTAATATATTTAGGTATATTTACAACAGTAGTGGCACTTTGTTGATTATCTTTTCGGTAGTTATATACTTTTCTATTTCCAACGCATATTTTATTAGCCTTTTGAGCTGCATTAACAATAAAGTTAAGTCCTTCACCCATATAAAAAGTCTCAGGAAATCGTATATTATTATTAATGATGAATTCTTTTAAAAATAGTTTATTCCAACAACCAATTTCAATTTTACCTGGATAAAGTAATTCTGAAGCCGCTTTTTCAGGGCTCCAAATTTCCACATTATCCACAAGTTCATCGGATTTTATACACTCTTGAGGGAATAAGTGGCAGTTCTTTGACATGATAAACTCAGCTCCGCTATCAAGAGCTAACTTCATCATATAATCAACATAATTTGGAGATAAATAGTCATCGCTATCTACAAAGACCAAATATTCGCCTTTAGATAGTTTTATTCCTAGATTCCTAGCACTACTAACACCCCGATTTTCTGTTCGAATAACTTTAACTCGTTTATCGGTTAAGGCAATTTCTGCAGCAATATCTCCTGATAAATCAGGTGAGCCATCATCAATTAAAATTATTTCAATATTTTTGTATGTTTGTTCTATTACGGAGTTTACACACTTAGCTATAAACGGTTCAACGTTATACATTGGAATTATGATAGAGACTAATTTAATATTATTCATAGTATTATTTTCTTATTGATTTTTTAGCTATAATTAAAAATATCGAATTTACTTCTTTTCTTTCTTCATTATTTAAACTAAAGAGATAGCATATTATAATATATGTAAAAGAACTAAAGAATATTATAGGTATAATTCCTTTTAGCATAAAATAGCCTATAACTTCATATAGTAAAGCATTAGTTATTGCGAAAGGAAAAACCATTCTAGCTACAATATTTTTTATATACCATGATTTCCTGATAGAAAAGATGTTACTGAAGAACCAAATTTTCATTGCTCCTGTAATTATCTCAATAAGGATTAGAAGGTAGAGTACATAAGATATCGAAATGCCGTAATCAAGTAAAAAATATGATGCAGGAAGAACAATTAGAGCCGTTGTTCCAATTACCATTTGAAATTTCTTTATCTTACCAACAGCTTGTATTGCAGGGGTGATTCCCACTGTTAATTGATTTATTAAATTAGCGAACAAGAAAAATATGGTAAATAAGATTACATATTGAGGAATAACACCTAGCCATAATTCTATTAAATCAGGAAGAATATATAAACATGGTATAGTAACTAAAGAAACCAAAAAAAAACCAATTTTACTAGCTGCTACCGAAACACTAATTGCTCTTTCCCTATTAGACTTACCTTCACTTTTCATTATTTGAGGTGTCATAGCAGAAAGTAATGTTTGAGATAGATTTTTTACTTGTCCATTTATTTGGAAAGCAATTCCATAGGCTGCATTCATTTTGGCACCAAAAAACTTATTAATAACTATATTTATTCCTTGAGTATTTAGAACATAACATAAATTAGTGTATAAGCTCCATAACGCAAAAGAAGTCATTTCTTTTAATAGTTTTCTTTCTATAGTGGCTTTTATATTACATTCACTGTATTTTTTCCTACAATATATTAGATAACATAAGAATATAATAATATTTATACTTGCTATAACAATAGAAAATGTGATTAGTCGGTACTCTTCTGCTAAAAAATGGAGACTTCCAGAAAATATCAGCAATAAAAATGACTTAAAAACCAATATAATAGCATCGACTCTAAAGTTTTCATGTGAAACAAGCAAAGCATTAAAAGGAACAGTTATAATTGTGAAAAATATTGAAAATACAACACCGCTGTATAAATAGTAGGTACGACTTACTAAATCTTCATTGATATTTAAAAAATTATTTATGAGCGGGTGGATTGAGCCAAGTAATATGAGTATTAGAATTAAACCAATAATAACATGTAATAATAAACTACTTTTAAATATTTTACTTAAGATCTCGATATTACCGATGCCTTGATGAAAGGATAAGTATCGTTGTGTAGATACTGTCATCGCTGAGTTTAAAAAAGCAAATATTGTAACAATTCCAGTAACTAATGCATATATACCATATTGTTCCACTCCCAGTGCTTCTATTAAAAATCGTATTGTTAGAAGCGAGAAAACTGTTGTGCAGAATATGCGTATATAAGAAATTATTGAGTTTAATAGAATTTTGACATCTTCACTCTTAGTATTTTTCATTATGATGCCTAGATTTTTTATAAACCAAAATGCAACTTTAAATTATAATACATTAGAAATTAAAGATAACTCTTTAATTTAAAACGTAACCAGTGGTTATAAATTCTTATATTTAAGATGAATTTTAGTTAGATAAAGCGTTGCGTAGATACTTTAATGAATCTGCTCTTAATTTATCAAGGTTGAGTTGCTCTTTTTCTATATCATAAATAGGCTGTATTTCATCAAAAGGTTTATTCACGGGAACTAGACATTGTTCGATTTCCAATTTATTTAATAGTGATATTTGTCGATCATCAGCTATATCTAAACTATCAATTACAGAATATAATGGAATACCGAAGTTGACGGCAAAAGCTGTACCATGGAAAGATGATGTTACTACATACGATGATTTTTCAAATAATTCAATAAAATCTTCAGCACCAATGTCAGCACAGTTTTCATAATTAATACCAAATGAGCTTGGTATATCACTAAAAGAATAGACTTTTAACCCTGTTTTTTCTTGAAGTTTTTTTAGGAGTTCATAAATATAAGGAGTTACGTCAAAAGAGTGAGTAATTAGATAGAATATAATATAACTGTTATTGGAGTATATTGACTCTCTATTCTTTGCAAATAATGACCATTCATCTTTGTTTATCATTAATGTTGGATCTAATGTTACATCAACTTCTCTTCCAATAAGATCTTTCATTATATTGTTACCACCAGAATCTCTTATTGAGATATTATTATATCTAATTAAGAGTTTTTTAAATGAAGATTTATATTCGTCCTTTAAATTATTACCAGCGATACTAGCTGAGAATGAGATCTTTTTAGCTTTATCAGGGGCAAATGCCAATAAAAAAGTATCATCTCCTTTTGTATGTTTAGGGTTCCACGTTTGATCGCTTCCTGTGATATAAATGTCATAAATAGGTGGTTTTTTTTTAATTTCAGATGGATTATTGTAAGGTTTTGATAAATTCAAGTATTTATCAATGGCTTTATTCAACTTTATTTTTTTTCTATGCCCTGATTTTATTCCAAACTTATGAACTATATTTGATATATATTTTTTGACACCTCTTGTTCCTGTAATACCTCTTTTAAAATGCCATTCATTTGGGAATCTGTAATCAATAATTTCACATTCATACCCCAATTTCTCGACGATGTATTGAGTAGCATATGCTTGTAAGAATGATCCATAGTTAATTACTTTATGCATGGTAATTATACCAACTTTTTTTAATGCTATATTTTTCATTTAATTTTACTTTATTAGGACAATGAGAAAGTGTAAATATATAACGTTATACGTTACAGTCTTAATTTTTTAGAGTAATAAACATCTTTAATGTAGTAGCCTTGTTAGCTAAAAAATTGAATCTGGCTTCTTACATACAGATAAATATTTTATTTCAATCACCCGTCATTCAGAGCGTAGTTTTAAATAAAAACACATTTTACACCTTTATTAATATAAATCTTTTTAAATAAATTCACATTAGCTTAATCAGAAATAAATGTTTTATTATCTTAAGATTATTAGTCATTCGGGCTGGGGGAATACATTTTTTATCTATGTTGGGAATAAAAGGTGTTTTATTTTTTAGTATTGTCAAGTTGTACTTTTAGAACCACAAGAGAATATAACCTTAATTAGTCTACAAATAAATCGGCTGTTACAATACGGAGGGATTGAGTTATAGTAGTTTATAGGCATGCTACCGCCCCAGGCTTGCAGCTACCAGTTTACTGATATTTTTACCTATAATCCATTCAAATATATTGATAAATTATATCAAAAGAATAGTTTTGAGAATAGCTTTTATCTTTATTGTAACCTTGAAAGCGTAGGATCTTTAATTAGACTATTTTTGGCTACTTTTATTCTAAAGATAATATTTTTTGCATTCTGGCTAGTTGTATTTTTGATAATTGTGAGCATTTAGAATCAATGATGCTTTAGATTTACAATAAGTTAGTTGTGAAAGTATGTAGGTCTGATTGCCTAAGTATTGATGCTTAATATAATATGTCATCATATCTAAAATATTTCATCATTGTAGATGTTGTAATCTGTCTTCTAAAACTAAGTCTCGGTATAGGCTCTGTTATCAATTTAAATCAATATTTTTAGTGGTTTCAGTATTCAAGGATGTTTTTTACTATTGGTTTTTTAAATTTACTTTAACAATATGCAAAAACCGCAGTGAGAGTAGACTCTTCAAACCAGACGGTCAAGTAATAGCTGGCTATTTTAGCATTGATTGAGTATATATAAATATCGGAATAGAGGTCGATTCAGCCAGATCATTCTGAATTGCATCAACAAACGCTAACTAAAAGAATATGCCACCTATTCTTCAATAGATGGCAGTATATTTTGATACAACAGTTTAATTACTCTATTAAGCAGTTGTTGATTTATTACTTGCCCCAGCCCTCGGCAACCAAATCTCAACTCTTAACCCGCCCAATGGACTATCGTCAGCTTTAACATGGCCTCTGTGTTGGCTAACTGCGGTTTCAACAATCGCTAAACCTAAGCCTGTGCCTCCAGATTCACGATCTCTTGCTTCATCAGTACGATAGAACGGTCGGAAAATATGCTCTCTATCTTCTGGGCTAACGCCTGGGCCATCATCATCAACAATAATGGTGATACCTTGGTTCTGCTCAGTAAAGGCAACTTCAATGCGAGAGTTGGAATAACGTAAGGCATTACGAACGATATTTTCAAATGCACTAGCCAGAGAATATGGATTACAGTAAATAGGCCATGCTCCCGGCGGTGTTGTCACTTGTAGTGTTTTATTACTTTGTTCGGCCTCAAATTTAGCGTTATCTAAAATATCATCCCACAATTCATTGGCTTTTACTGTTTCACGTAATAACTCGTTTTTATGTTGATTACGAGAAAGAACCAGCAAGTCATTAATCATGCCATCAAGGCGCTGAGTTTCAGTTTCAATACGCTCTAGCTCTTTACTTTCTCCACTACGACGACGTAACAATGCGCTAGCTAATTGTAAGCGTGTTAATGGTGTACGTAACTCGTGAGAAATATCAGAAATTAAACGTTGTTGTGCTTCAACCATACGTTCAAGAGCACTTATCATCTGATTAAAGCTGGTGCCTGCTGCTAAAAACTCTTGAGGGCCAGTCTCTAGCTCTGGGTGAGGGCGGAGGTTACCTTTAGCAACATCATCAGCCGCATTTTTAAGTTGTCTTGCAGGTTTTGCTAAGCTCCAAGAAAGCCATACTAATAATGGTGTGCTGATAAGCATGGTGAATATGAGTAGCAATAGCGGTTTATCAAATAATAAGTTGATAAAGTCAGATTGAGGGCTACTTGAAGGGCGTACGAGATAAAGTTGGTAATGATCTTCACCATCTCTTACAGAAAAGGGCCCTAACATCTCAGAACGGCCATACTTTTTCTTTTTAGGGTGATCGGCGTTATCAGATTGGCCAATAAAGTTTCTGACAACCTGCATCTCATTACGTTGAGCGCCGATGATACGGCCTTCACTGGTAACGATGATTAAGCGTTGACCAGGTGGTGCCCATTTATCAATAGCACGAATTAATCGACGCCACCAAAGGAGATCGTTAGCGGGATCTTGAGCTAATTCTGCTTCTATATGTTGTTCTAGCATAACGCCTTGACGGTATTCACTCTCTAAAAGAGGGGTAAGCTGGCGCGAGTCCAGCTTTGGAACCATCATAACTAGCACGAGAACTAATGCTAGCGTCAGCCAGAATATTGCGAAAATGCGCGCTGACAGACTATTTATCATAAAGAATATTTATCAAGTTATTGAAACCATCAGATAACCACGGCCACGTAACGTTTTAAACCAAGGTTGTCCATCTGTTCTTTCTGGTAATTTACGGCGTAAATTAGAAATATGCATATCAATCGCTCTATCAAACGGTGTTAAGCGCTTGCCAAGTACTTCTTGGCTTAGATGTTCACGTGATACGACTTGTCCTAAATGCTGAGCAAGTAAATAAAGCAAAGTAAACTCAGTTCCTGTTAACTCTAGCGGTTCATTATCAAAACTTGCTTCTTGTCGACCTGGATTAAGTTGTAGCTTATCGACCTGTAATGTTGGAGATGTATTGCTGTCAGTCTGTTTTTGTTCGCTCCAATTAGAACGACGCAAAATAGCTCTGATACGTGCAACAAGCTCTCTATCATTAAAAGGTTTTGGTAAATAGTCATCAGCACCTAGCTCTAAGCCAAGTACTCGGTCAAGATCACTGCCTCTTGCCGTTAACATAATGACAGGGGTCTGGAAATTTTGGCGTAATTCTTTGAGTGTCTCAATCCCGTTTTTACGTGGCATCATGATATCCAGTAATAACAAGTCGATAGAAGCATCCAAAAGTTTAAGTGCTTGTTCGCCATCAGAGGCGATTACAACATTAAAGCCTTCCATTTCAAGCAGTTCTTTCAATAGCGATGTTAATTCGCGATCGTCATCCACTAATAAGATTTTATGCATTCGTCAATTCCTCCAAGAGAAAAATACGATAATAAATAGCGCGAATCTATGACTTTACGTTCTTTTACACGCTCTGACGCTAGTTTGCAGCCGCAACGGTATAGTAATCCACATAGCAAAGAATTACACATATGAATTATACACATTGAAGTCATATTAATTAGGTCGGTATTAATTTACCGAATTAGGAGTGAAGCAATGCGTAAAGTAGCAGTAGTTGCACTAGCATCAATGTTTTTGGCAGCTCCGACGATGGTATTAGCTGAAACTACAAATACCAATCCGCCTACTGAGCAACAGTATAATGGTAATTACCACTGCGGTTATGGCAATGGAATGCATGGCGACCGTGATTATAGAGGTCACCGAGGACAACGTGGCCATATGATGAATAACGGTGGACATATGATGGGGAATGGCTACGGCGACTCCTATATGTTTAACGGAATTACATTAACTGAGCAACAACGTACACAAATGCGCGATTTAATGCGCCAGCATCATCAAGACAGATATAACGGAGATTTCCGTCAGCGTCATGAGAATATGCATAAATTAGTCACAGCTGAGAAATTTGATGAAGCGGCTGTAAGAGCACAGATGCAAGATATGGATAAACAAGCAATTGAGCGCCATGTTGAAATGGCAAAAGTCCATAACCAAATGTATCAGCTGTTAACCCCAGAACAGAAAGCGCAGTTGGAAAAGAATTACCAACAGCAAATGTCATCTGTTGACCAACAAGGTCAACAAAATCAGTAATGAAGTAAGAGTGTAGTAAAGCAGTACCTAGTTAGAGAGTAAGTAGCAACAACGAAGTTTTTTCCTTGCCATAGACACCATCCCTGTCTTTTGCAGCCCCTCTGGAGAGGGGCTTTTTTTTGCCCTTTTGTTTATCATTCCTTTTAAAACAAAGAGTTAAATTTCATTTTTAAGGGTAATAAAAGTTTAGAAAAGTCTTTAAAGGTGGACGGAAAGTGGACGTTTTTAGCTGTCGGTGGACAGAATGTGGACGCCCAATCTCCTCCTATTTTTAAACTTTTATATCACCTTTTAGTGGGTTTAACTTTATAGCTAACTGCAAATAATCAGGTGCTAAATGAGCGTATGCCATTGTCTGGTTTATACTCGCATGCCCTAATATTTCTTTCAGTGCTACGATGTTCCCACCATTCATTACAAAATGACTTGCAAACGTATGGCGTAAAACGTGTGTCGCTTGCCCATCAGGTAAATCAGGCTTTACTATTTTTAGTTTTTTGCGGAAGGTTCCATAATCAACATGAAATAGCTTTCCTGTTTTTCTGGTTTTTATCTCTTTTTCAAGAGAATCAGAAATTGGAATAATTCTTTTTTTACCATTCTTTGTATAGGCAAAAGTTACCCTTCCTTGATGAACGTGCTTACTATCTAACATTTCAGCTTCACCCCATCTTGCACCAGTGCTAAGGCATAGTAATGCGATACGGCGATAGTCTCCTGATAATGAATTTAATAAGTGCGATATTTCATCATCACTTAAAAAAGTGAGTTCAGGCGGCTTTTCTTTTAATGGTGGTAATCCTCTCAATGGGTTATCACCTTTGTACATTTCGAGTTTTTTTAATGCGCTTATCATTCCAGATAGACGATACATATCCCTATTTATCGTTGATGGACTCACTCCATCAAAAAGGCGCATTCCTCTATGTTCTAGTAATGCATGCTTATCAAGTTGGTTCATTGTTGGATCACCAAGTGCATTCACTGTTTTAATTAAATGCCTTTTCTCTATCGATCCGTTTTTTAATGTTTGTCCGTGATATAGCCACCACTTATCAAGTAGCTCACTTAATCGAATTCTTCCGGATTGGACTTTATCGCTAGAAAATTTCTTAGCGTTTACAATTGTATATTTCTCAAAATTTGTAGCTTCTATTTTGCGATCAAATATCCTTCTGACTCGCTGACCATCTTTCCCGTTTGGGCGAATATCCACTTCATAACGACCATCATTGAGCTTCTTAATTGCCATAAGTAAGCCCTCCGATGTAACTGACTGACTGCGACCAACAGTAATCAGCATATTCATATAGAACGTCTAACCAATTTTCTTTTCTGAGAGGGGTAATGTTTCGTTCTCTTGCCCACAGTGTGCGAGAGCCGGCGCAATTTGACCAACTTCAGGGGCTGTTTTTCCTGTCATTAGCCAAAGGCTATATTTTTCAAATCTGGGATGCTCCGTTATTTTCAAAAGATTAATCCCACTTGGTTCATAAACTCCTGTTTCATATTTACCTAATGTACTTATTGACAGGTCTATCATGTCGCAAAGCTGGGTTTGATTAAGTCCTTCTGCGAGACGAATAGCTTTTATCTTTTCGCTCAATTTCATTTGACACCTTCCTATATAGGATGTAGATTTACCCTTAACATTCCTATTTAGGATGGTTAAGGGCGTAAAAACCCCTGTAAAACCGAAAATAAGGGGTTTTAAAGGGCTTGATCTAACGAGGGTAGCAAATGAACAAAGAAGCGATCAATGTGAAATTCCCTGTAAATGCGGTGCCACTCGCAAAGTTTGCGGAATTAATAGGGAAAGGTTACGAAGCCACTAGATCAATGGCTAAAGCGGGTAAGTTACCCATTATTGAATTTCGTGATCCTATGAAGCCAGATGCTAGAGCCGGTGAATTATGGGTGAGTATCACGGAATTTAATCGTGGAATGGATGATGCATATTCCAATTTACCAAAAGAACAACGTGACGCATGGCGTTTATGGGTTGGGCTATAAGATGCAGGTGAAACAAATTACAGAGCATAGTTTTATGTATCGCGGTTTCACAATTATTAAACTGCCAAGAAAAGCAGTAACACCGATAACTCGTTATCACGTTTGGCTAGATGATCAGTCATTCGGTAAGTTTGATGCAATGGCGGAAGCAACTAAATATATCGACTTATTAAAAGGTGACATTCAATGAACCAATTAATTAAGCAAAGAAATAAATATAAATTAAGCAGTGAATCTTTTACTTATAAAAGTAAAAAGTATTCAAAAGCGGATAAAGCAACACTGGCTTTATGTGCCATTGTTATTGTTTCGTTTCTTGTGAAAGTTTCTATCTAGGTGTTGTTATGAATGCCGCGGAGCTTATCCAAGCAAGAGAGCAACTACAAGGCAATGATGATTTTTATCAGCCTAAAGTTGTAAAGCACTATCGCAATGATGGTCTTTCATTTGATGAGCGCGTCAGTGGTATGAATAAAACAGCCGAAGTTAGGGCTGATTTATTAAGTAAGTTAAATAAAAATAGTGATGATATTCAGATTAGTGAGTTTCTTGATTATTTAAAGAATGAAAATAGCCGTATATATCAGATGATTTATTACCTTGCTGAGATAGAAAAAGAAAAGAACGGAATAGATTATTTATTATTAAAGAGGAAAGATAAAATAAAAATAATTAATGCACTTCATCAAATAAAAGTATTGAGCGCATTAATCCCGAATAAATTAGCAATGCCTATTTAATTAAAATTAAAAAATAAATGACATTTATTTGTCAGGACTTTTTATATCTGATTATCAGAGGTCTGATTATGTCTAAAGAAAGTGATGTAACCGATTTAATTAATGCCGTTCGAGAAGATGAAAGAAAATCTCGGGCGGTTCTTTTTTCTGCCCGTTTACGCAAATTAGCATCAAAAGCACTAAGTGAACGAATGGAGCCTTCACAAGTATTTCAATTATTAGAAGGTGAAGCCGAGTCTATCGAACATCAAGCACAGGAATGGAATTATGTCTAAAGAAATGGATTTAGCCTGCGAACAATCACAGTTATTGCTTGATAAACAAATAAAAGCAGTAACAGGGCGTTACGTCGGTATATCAGCGTTTGAATGTGAAGATTGCGGTCGTGAAATACCCGAAAAGCGCCGTATTGCAGTAATGGGATGCACCCGCTGTGCGGATTGCCAGACAGTGTATGAGCTGAAATCTAAGCATTATCGGAGTGTTTAAGATGCAACGATATACGCATGAATTAAAAATAAACCCTCAATATTTCAATCAAGTACGTATTGGTGCGAAAAAAGCAGAATTTCGTCGGGCTGATAGAGATTTTCAGGTCGGCGATATTTTGGTTTTACGCGAATTTAATGCTATTCCACCAAGAGAATTCAGACACCTTTTTCATTATGGCGAATATACGGGAAATATTATTAGAGCGGTTATTACTGATATCACTTGTGTTAATTCCATTTATCCAGAGTTAGGCGATAAGCCTCAATTTGTAATGCTTTCATTTTCCATTCTTGAGGGGGATGAATAATGGCGAATAAAACCATTCTGAAATGGGCTGGCTCTAAAGTCCGTATCATGGATAAATTAATCCCGCACCTGCCAAAAACAAAACGTCTCGTTGAGCCGTTTGCGGGTTCTTGTGCGGTTATGATGAATACAGAATATGAAGAGTATTTAATTGCTGATGCTAATCAGGATTTAATCAATGTATATGAAATCATTGCAATACAATATTTAGGAGGCACGGCTAATAATCCTGTGCAAAGATATTTTTTATCTGAACTCGGTCGGATATTCAAAGATGGACATAATGAAGAAACATACTACGAATACAGAAAAAATTTTAATGAGAGTAATAAAGCGAAGCTAAATGCAGCATATTCATTTATTTATCTAAATCGCCATTGCTTTAATGGGTTATGCCGATATAACGCAAAAGGTGAATTTAACGTACCATTTGGAAAATATAAAAATGTTTATTTTCCAGAAAAAGAAATTTATCAATTTGCTGAAAAAGCCACTAATGCCATTATCGCCTGTTTAGAATGGCAAGATACTTTATCACTCGTTGATTTCGGGGACGGAGTTTATTGTGATCCCCCTTATATGGGAGATGAAGGTAGTTTTACTAAATATCATCACACTGATTTTACTCACGCTCATCAAATTGAATTAGCTCAAGCGTTAAAGGCATTAAATCAATCACAAGGTAACCCGATTACCGTCTCTAATTCCATTCATGCCAAAGAGCTGTATGCCAACCTTGGTTTTTTTATTCACGAGATTGATGCGCCTCGTTCTATTTCTGCAAATGGAAATCGCCAATCAGCAAAAGAAATTATCGCCGTTTTGCCGGAGGTGTGCTGATGGAACAGGGCTATGTTGATATTCAAGATCCAAAAAATGGGGTGCATATCACCGGCACCCGTTTTGCTATCGTTTATTGGAAAAAACAATTTGGGTTAATTGAAGTCACCTTTATTGATGGCCGTGTGCGCCGTGAAGTGATTGCGTGGTATGACTCAGCGGTCAATGTAACTGCTGGCGTTGTTGGTGCACATGTGAGTCGTGTTATTTGTGCAGAAATTCAGTCTATCTCTGAATTGATAGAGATAATGACTCACGTTGCTAAACTGTGCGAAACAGCCATTGAAATTATTGATCCGAAACGGTTAGGTGGTGTGCTGTAATGGCTGGCCGTCAGGATTTTTATAAGCATCCATACCAATACCCGCCTTTGGTTGGTAATTTTTTATCGACGGTTTCTTATTCCACTAATACACAACAGCCTTATTGGTGGAATGAGAAACAACATGAACCTGTTGTTTATGAAAGACCGCTTACCCGTGAGCAATTGGCTCAGGGGCAAGCGATTTTATTCGATATTGAAAAGCTACCTCGCTTTCTTAAATCCCGTTTATTTAAATACATCGAACATCTTAGAAAAGAGAAAACACCTAAAGAAGTTCATAACTGGCTAGTGTTTAAGTTTCATAAAAGTGTTTATCAGCGTTTGTTATCTGTTAATGCCCGCTATGGTTTGGCTAAAGACAAGCGCCAATTCTTGTTAGATAGAGATTTTGATCAAGCAATGTTCTTTAATCGCTTGCCCGATGCGCATGACAAAATATTGCGCCACATGGCGAAGACATTCGCTGATGCAAGTGACAACTTATTTGCTGAATTAGCTGATCAGGCAATTGCTGAAAATAACGGTGATCGTGAGGTTTTACTTAACCTAAAAGTGATTAACCCTATTTACCAACAATTAGGACAGTTAATTACCTATTTGCATGTAACGCCGTTGTTTTGGGGGAAGGCTCAAAAAGGGAAATTAACACCAGAAAATGCGTTGTCTGGGTTAAACCGGTTAGCAGATGAAAATTGGTGGCTTAAAAAGTTAAAGGCTCATCGTCAACGTTGGCGTGAGTCTTTGCACATTGCCTTTGGTGATGTGAATTCAGATAAGACGCCTTACGCCAGTAAAAATGCAGTACGTGAGGTCAGAGCGCAGCGTTTAGCAAACATGAATTATCTTGAAATGATGGATATTCAAGATGTTGAAACGGGTGATCGTTTTGATTTAATGGAAAAAGTATTAGCGAGTATCGCTAACCCTAAAATCCGTCGCATGGAATTAATGGCACAAGCCGCAGGCATTCAAAAAGTTGCGGAAGAACGGGGCGATATTGGTTTATTTATCACTTTAACCACACCTTCAAAATACCATCCCACCAAGCAAATTAACGTTTCTAAAGATGAGAAAAAGAAAAAAGTTCTCATTAACGAGAAATGGAATAACAGTGCATACACTCCGAAAGACGGTCAACGTTATTTAGTGAAGGTATGGGCAAAAATTCGCACTGCCTTTAAAGACAAAGGCATTAACTATTATGGGATCAGGGTTGTTGAGCCACATCATGACGCTACACCACATTGGCATATGATGATGTTTCTGGATAAATCTCAACGTGCATCAGCGATTGAGATCATGCGTAAGTACGCCCTTGAAGAAGACGGCGAAGAACGGGGCGCAAAGAAACACCGTTTTGAAGCAAAGCATTTAAATAAAGGCGGTGCTACGGGTTATCTTGCGAAATACATTTCAAAAAATATCGACGGTTATGCGTTAGAGGGCGAAGTTGATGACGAATCGGGAGAGTTATTAACCGAGGTTGCATCAGCCGTTACTGCGTGGGCATCAACTTGGCGTATTCCCCAATTTCACATGTTTGGCTTGCCGTCTAAAGGCGTATGGCGTGAGTGTCGCCGTGTTCGTGGTGTGAGTATCGCTGATAAGTTGGGTGATATAGCGGAAAAAGTAAGAGCGTCTGCCGATGCAGGGGATTTCGCTGCTTATATCGAGCACCAAGGAGGCCCTAACGTTAAGCGTAACCTACAAACATTATTAGTTGCTCGTACCGTTGCTGATGAGCCGAATTCTTATGATGAAGAAGTGATGCGCGTTATTGGGCTATGTTCACCATTGAAAAGCGGTGATTTAGTAAAAACACGTGAGCGTCAGTATCGTTTAGTCCGTAAATCTAAACAGGATATTGAGGCAATTGAGCATAAGCGTAAGTTAGAAACGGGTCGGGTTTTGACTTTAAAAAGCGCGATCAGCGCGCCTCGGAGTCCTGTCAATAACTGTGGATCGGGCAGTTCACTCGATATTAAAAACCCACATGATAGGGGCTTAAAATCGCCCGTATGGGGGATTTCTGAGCCTGATGTTTTTGACCTACGTTCACAATATAGCGATTGGGATAAATCATTTGGCGAGGTTTTAGAGCATAAAAAGAGTCAGCGGATAATTTCAACCGTGTCATTAAGTGAAAATCAGGCACGTTTGATACCTGAGTTTAAAGCTTTTGCCGAAAAAATGGGATTGGATTTACCGCCAGACACAATGTGGTCAATGGTGATGAATGGTATGCGCCTTAGTTATGGCGATGAAGTGATTTGGTTTGAAAATGGGAAAATTAAAATTTCATCAACGAAAAGCGAAAAAGTTAATTTTGAAGAAGTGAAGCAAAAGAATATCTCAAATACACGAGATAGGGTAATGGCTAAGGTTAATCGCTTGAAAAAGTTAACTATGTGAAAAATATACGAGCCACATTATCAGTAAACTCTGAATTATTTTTGTTCAGCGTCTACTAAGATAATGTTGCTCGTTTTTAAAATATACTTCATTATGGAAACTGATTTATTTATGATTTAGGTATATTGGCGGTACTTGTAACTTAAGTTCTTTTGATTCTTTAATAATAAGCAAAAATTCTTTTCCTTTAGGTGTTTTTAACCAATTATTTAGATTTTCTATTGTTAAATTAAGTGGCTGAAGTAATTTATTTATTTCTAATAAAAAAGTGTTGATAGTGTATAATAATGATTCTTTATTTGTTGTTTCAGACATATTTCCTCGCAATGGTTTAATCAATCAATTTTCTTGGTTTTGATAGTTTACACCAATTATAAAAACCATTCAAATACCCCCTCGCTCATGTGGTTTTTTCATACTTACATAAAGACTACACAAAATTATATTAAACTATTTTAAGTCATTTATTGCCATTTCTGAGCATACAATGTCACTCGAAAAATCATGCAACAAAGTGTAAAAAGCGCAAGATCAAAAAAGGATCAAACTTGCTTGAGCGCACCAGATATCACAGGCTTTTGTGGCGCTCATGCAGGTGCATAAAAAGAGGTCGATTTAGTGTGCGGGCGTGGCGGGGTCACGATTGCGTTTTGATGGGGTTGAAAACATTATTCCTCGCAAATTTCCAGCGCGTAGAGCGATTAAAACAAGAAAAAGATATCTGAATATCAAATAAATTACGTGCGCTTAAAATGGATTGTAGGCGCATTTTAATGCAGGTTTGAGAGGGTGAAAATTAGGCGGATTCGCCTTATCAGGATGTAAACGGTATAATAGAATTGGGTTACTATTATTATTAGTCAGACCGATACTTATACCTTACAGGTAAAAAAATACCGCCAGTGCTGGCGGTATTGTTCTTTGTGCGGTGAAGTTACTCGTCAGCCAATGTGTATTTATCAAACTTAATCACTTCTTCACCTAACCAATCATTAATCTGTAATATCTTGCTTTGCAGTGGTGCCAACTCATTACGAAAGAAAACCTTTGCCGCTTTCTCAACGTCACCAAAGCCACCGGTATTTTGTGGAATGATCCCCATCATTTGAGGTGGTACGCGGTGTGCCGCTAACATATCGTCACGGCTGACATTCTTGATATTAAGAAATTCATCTTTTGCCGCAATCTCACTTAGTGGAATAACTTGTACGCCGTCTTTCTTGCCGTTCGGTGCGTGGATAAACAAGTTGCGGAAATTGCCGGGACCTTTTGAGTTTTGCATTGCTTTACGGATTTTATCAATATCACTTTGGTTTTGTGATGCGTCACTGACGTATAAAATAAATCCGGCATGGCTTCCATTACGATAATACTTAAGGCGGAACAGGGTAGCCGCTTCATTCAGTAGCACTGACATGGTGGACGCCAGATATTCCGGTAACCCGTACAACTCTTGATTTAAATCGGGTTCGTATAACTGAAACACACTGCCGGGTTTAAACTCATAAGGTTGTGAGTCATAGCCATAACGTACAAACCAATAGCTATCATCGGCAACACCACGGCGGGTATATTTTGCAAGAGTCGGCGTGAGCTTTAATAAACTACCCGCCATGCTATTACGTCGTTCAAGATAAGCATTACCAAAGGTTAAGAAGTCGAGCGCAAACCGGCTAAAGTCTAACTTAGAGAGAAAACGGTTAGGCTGGAAGGTACTCACTAAGATATTACGTTTGACATAAATCGCACTGCTATGATGCGTTGCCGCACGAAACAGTTTTGATAACCCATCAAAGCTAATCGGTGGCTCATACCAATTATCAATTTGCGCACATTCTAGATAATCAAAAATTTCTCGTTTATCTAATACCGGAACGGGATCACCAAAGGTAAAGGCTTCCATACTGTTATTGGCGGTTGCCGTTTGTTGTGCTTTAAAACTCTTTTTATTTTTACGGCTCATCAATAAATCTCCACAATGTTATTACTGTTCTCGGTGGTGCCGGTTAATGGTTCGTTGAAAAGGGCGTGCATCGTTGCCCATGCAAGGTCAGCATGTCCGCTTTCTTCACTGCGTGAGGCTTCATAAGTAGGTCGGTTACCGCTTCCGGTGGTCGTACGGCGAATGGAAGTAAAAGATTGAATGATATCAACGCACTGTGCATCGAACTCTAAACGCCCGTGACTAATCACGTCATAGGCTTTAATGACTAAGGCATTTTTGACGTTCGGGTTATAAATAAACTCACGCGCAGCAGGAAAAAACTGGATGACATTCTGATAAACACCATGTCCTAAGCCGGTGGTATCAATCCCCATATATTCCACATAGAAACGTTCGGTAATTTTTTTAATGGCGTCAGCTTGTGCGCGAAAATCCATACCACGCCATTGATGGCGCTCTAATATGCGGAATTTTCCTCCTGGTACTTTCGGCGGAGCGATAACCACACAACCAGCACTATCACCATTTTCACCGCCTTTGCTTGGGTCATAGCCCACCCAAACCGGATTATAAGCATACGGTCGAAGGGCTAACGGTTGAATGTCATCCCACACCTCCCAACTGTCCACCATGCAATTTTGCATCATGTTAAAGTTGAATAGAGATTCGATATCATCCATAAAGTGACACATTAACAGGTTGTTATATTCGTCTGGGCTATACTCTTTTTTGAGTTGCTCTAAATCGAATAAATCACAACCGCCTCGCAACGCATCTTCAATATTGACGATTTGTCGCCACTGCCCATCCTCACATAAACGCCCATTCACTAAGGCTTCATGTGAGATATCAATATCAACCCTATCTTCTTTTTTGCGTCCGCGGTTATACAGCTTGCCCGACCAAAAGGGGTACGCTTCATGGCTCATGGTTGACGGTGTTGAAAAGTAGGTTTGTCGCCAATGTTTTTGTATGGCCATACCCGAAGTGACTTTGCGTAATTCTTGAAACTTGGGTATCCAAAAGGTTTCATCTAGATACAAGTTACCGTGATAACTTTGTGCCGTGCGGGCATTGGTGCCAAGGAAATAGAGCGTTGCACCGTTGCTCAACATCAGCGGGTCGCCTCTTAACTCAACATCAACCTCTAATGCCATTTTGATAATGTATTCACGGAACATATAGGCTTGCGCTTTACTGGCGGATAAGAAAACTTGATTCCGTCCGGTGGTCAGGGCATCAATAAAGGCTTCTCGCGCAAAGTAAAATGTTGCACCGATTTGACGGGATTTTAAAATATTGCGAATACGGTGATGACCGGCGCGATACCACACCTTTTGATATTCAAATAACGTATTGCGAAACTCATCTTCTAATTTTTCTATTTGTTCTTCTGAAAAGAAGTTTTTCTCTGGTTGACGGCGTTCGCCTTTGTTGCGGTTGGCAATCTTAGGGTTAAGGTCAGTTTCATTACCGCCGTTTTGATATTTTCTGATCCGC
>NZ_JAEHQE010000031.1:0-30744 GCF_016238545.1 Proteus sp. PR00208
AAATTAATAAAACACAATTAAAAGTGTTTATTTTTAAGTCTTTTATGAAAATAAAAAGTTAATTTTTTTATGGAAAATATAAGGAGGTAAATTACACTTAAAAATAAAAACAACATTGCATTAACACAATGGTAACTATTGGATAATTTATTCGCAACTAGTTAACATTAAAGTGTTTTTTTGATGTGGGTCAAGTTATTAATTGTGGCAAAAATTTCTGAATATGCTTAAATTGGCACACGATCAAATATGCTGTTACAAACCTAAAAGTCGTATTGTTGACCTAAGCTCAGAATTCAAATCTGGGTCACGCAAAATATATTTATTATATGTAAATATAAGCGTACTATTTGTAAGGTATTGTGTTTTTGGTCTTTAATATTCGTTGTTGTTTTTAGAGGCATTTATTGCTGGTAGTTATGAGGCTTTATAATTTAATAAAGTCGGGTTGCCGCAAGTCGGTGTCTTCCTGCTAGGAGCAAGGAGTCAAGATGTTTGATATTGTCGAACTGTCACGGTTACAGTTTGCCTTAACAGCAATGTATCACTTCCTGTTTGTCCCATTAACGCTGGGTATGGCGTTTATGCTGGCAATCATGGAAACGATATATGTTCTGTCGGGTAAACAAGTTTACAAAGATATGACAAAGTTCTGGGGTAAGTTATTTGGTATTAACTTTGCTCTGGGTGTCGCAACTGGGTTGACCATGGAGTTCCAATTTGGTACTAACTGGTCATATTTCTCTCATTACGTCGGTGATATCTTCGGTGCGCCTTTAGCAATCGAAGGTTTAATGGCGTTCTTCTTAGAATCAACTTTCGTCGGATTGTTCTTCTTTGGCTGGGATCGCTTAGGTAAGAAGCAGCACTTGATGGTAACTTGGTTAGTTGCTTTCGGTTCTAACTTCTCTGCACTGTGGATCCTTGTTGCGAATGGTTGGATGCAAAACCCTGTCGCTGCAGACTTCAACTTTGAAACCATGCGAATGGAAATGTTGAGTTTTGCTGATCTGGTTTTAAACCCTGTCGCTCAAGTTAAATTTGTTCACACCGTTGCTGCTGGTTACTGTACTGGTGCATTCTTTGTTCTGGGTATCAGCTCTTACTACTTGCTCAAAGGTCGTGATATCGGTTTTGCAAAACGTTCTTTCGCAGTTGCTGCTACTTTTGGTATCGCAGCTGTATTATCTGTTATCGTACTGGGTGATGAATCTGGTTACGAAATGGGTGACGTACAGAAAACCAAACTGGCTGCAATTGAAGGTGAATGGCATACAGAAGCCGCTCCAGCTGCATTTAATCTGATTGCATTCCCTAATCAAGAAAAAATGGAAAACTCGTTTGCATTACAAATCCCTTATGTGATGGGTATTATTGCAACGCGTTCTTTCGATACACCAGTATTAGGTCTTAATGATCTGATGAGTCAACACGAAGTTCGTATTCGTAATGGTATGAAAGCTTACGAATTATTAAGTGAATTGCGTTCAGGTAATACTGATCCTGCTATTCGTGCTGCCTTTAATGACGCTAAACAAGACTTAGGCTACGGTTTATTACTGAAGCGTTATACTGATAAAGTTGTTGATGCAACAGAAGAGCAAATCAAATCTGCTGCAAAAGACACTATTCCTAATGTCGCACCACTGTTTTGGTCATTCCGTATCATGGTTGCCGCAGGCTTCCTGATGTTACTGGTTGTTGCGATTTCCTTCTGGACAGTTCTGTCTAACCGTATTGGTAACTATAAATGGTTACTGCGTGCTGCTCTGTTAAGTATTCCATTACCATGGATTGCAGTTGAAGCAGGTTGGTTTGTTGCAGAATATGGACGTCAACCGTGGGCAATTGGTGAAATCCTTCCTACGGCTGTAGCAACTTCTTCACTGACACAGGCTGATATCCTTGTATCTATGGGTCTTATCTGTGGTCTGTACACATTATTCCTAGTTGCTGAAATGTTCCTGATGTTCAAATTTGGTCGCCTTGGGCCGAGTAGCCTGAAGACGGGTCGCTATCACTTTGAACAGAAGAACGCATCTTCTGCACAAAGTAAGTAACACAGGAGTCCACTATGTTTGATTATGAAGTATTGCGATTTGTTTGGTGGCTACTGATTGGTATCTTACTGATTGGCTTTGCAGTCACTGATGGTTTTGATATGGGTGTGGGTGTGTTACTACGCGTGATCGCTAAAGATGACACTGAACGCCGTATTTTAATTAACTCTGTTGCTCCTCACTGGGATGGTAACCAAGTATGGTTAATCACAGCGGGTGGTGCATTATTCGCTGCATGGCCAATGGTTTATGCTGCGGCATTCTCTGGTTTCTATTTCGGTATGATCTTCGTACTGGCGGCATTATTCTTCCGTCCAGTCGGTTTTGACTACCGCTCTAAACTGGAATCTCCAAAATGGCGCGGCATGTGGGATTGGGGTATCTTTATTGGTAGCTTCGTTCCACCATTAGTTATCGGTGTCGCTTTTGGTAACCTGCTACAAGGTGTTCCATTAGAAGTCGATAGTATGCAACGTGTATCTTATAACGGTACGACTAACGCCTTGATTAACCTGTTAAGCCTATTAAACCCATACGGTTTATTAGCGGGTGTGGTTAGCTTAATGATGATTGTTGCACACGGTGCAAGCTATCTTCAAATGCGTACTACTGGTGAGTTACATGAGCGTACTCGTAAAACAACGTATATTACCTCATTAATTACGTTTATCGCATTCGCATTAGCAGGTGTGTGGTTAATCTATGGTATTGATGGCTTTATTATTACAAGTGCTATTGATACAGCAGGTCCATCATCTCCACTGCTGAAAACCGTTTCTCACGAAGCGGGTGCTTGGATGACTAACTACAACAACTATCCAGTATTATGGGCGCTGCCTGCATTAGGTCTGTTATCTCCATTACTGGCGATTGTTGCAACTAAAGCAAACAAAGGTGGTTGGGCATTCCTGTTCACTTCACTGACTATTGCTTGTGTTATCCTGACTTGTGGTGTGACTATGTTCCCATTTGTGATGCCTTCAAGCACTTTCCCAGATGTGAGCTTAACAATGTGGGATGCAACTTCTAGCCTGTTTACTCTTCAGGTAATGACAGTTGTTGCGATTATCTTTGTACCTATCGTTCTCCTTTACACCATTTGGTGTTACTGGAAAATGCACGGTCGCCTCGATAAGAAATTTATCGAAGGCAATAATCATACTCTTTACTAAGGAGCATAGAGAATGTGGTATTTTGCATGGATCCTCGGCACACTCTTCGCTTGTAGTATTGCGGTGATCGCAGGACTGGCTTTCGAACACGCTGAAGCTAAAAAAACTTCAGAAAGTGAAGAATAATGTTGGATAAAAGCTACCAACTACTAGACAAGGGCCCTATTAGGGCTCTTGTTTTAATCATGGCGTTGGTCATGGCATTTTGTGTCATGTGGGATCCTAGCCGATTTGCAGCGAACACAAGTTCATTTGCAATTTGGCAAGGTATTCTTCTTATTTGGTCTGTGTGTGCTGGTGCAACTTTTGGTCTAGCATTTCGTCCTAAACATGTTGTTGCAAAATGTTTATTACATCCAATCCCTGCAATTATTATTTTAGTTGTTGGGTTAAGTTACTTTTTCTTCTAAAAAAATACCTTATTTCTGCTCATAATATGAAAAAGAAATAAGGTATTTTATTTTCTATAAAACCGCGCTAAATTCTTTCGTCCCCGTGTTTCTATAATTGAATATTCTCTTTTAAGTAATCAATAAATAAACGTGTTTTTCTTGGGATGTATTCGCTATAAGGAAAAATAATATTAACGGATTGTGTTAATAGCGATAGTTCAGGAAATAGCACTACTAATTGATTTTCCAATAATTCTTGATGAATATACCAATGTGGTAAAATAGCCATTCCTGAATGCGCTAGTGCCATTTTCTTTAATGCAGCAATAGTATTTGTTTCGAAGCAGGCATCTTGAGCTAATTGAGAGAGAAGGGTATTGAATTCTGAAGAGGCTGAAAGCTTACTTTGGCGCAAATTACTATTTGTTAAATAAGGAATAGTGTTCAAGTCATTAATGGTTTTTATTGAGAACTTTTGCAACAAATAAGGTGAGATAACTAAACTTATCTCATAATCCGCCAGTTTTGTAGAGCGATAATTACTGTCTTTTAATGTGCCAAGACGAATGGCAAGATCAAGTTTATGGTTTATTAAATCCTCAATAGAAGAATTAAACGCATATTGTACTTTTAGCTTTGGGTGCAACTGCATAAATTGATTAAGTAATGGCAAAATATAGTGTTCACCAAATTCAGCCGTTGAGCTTAATCTCAACGATCCCTGTAATTCTTGTTGTCCTAATCGCGCCTTATCTAAAGTTTGTTCTAACTGATTTAACACTTGGCGAAAATCTTGATAAAGCATTTCACCAGTTTCAGTTAGTGAAAATCGCCGCGTATTACGATTGAGTAATGACACATCTAATTCTGTTTCTAACGCTTTGATATGAATACTCACCATCGATTTACTTAAACGCAAGTATTTTGCCGCTTGAGTAAATGATCCCGTATCAACAACAGCAATAAAAGAGCGAATTCGATCAATTTGATTTTGCATGATTGTTTACTCTGATTAAACAATAAATTCTATTTTGTCAGATAGACGAAATTCGTCAATCTTCCGTACTCTATGCGTGGAGGATTTTTATGACTTACCGCTATCGAATTGCATCTATATTTCTGCTGGGCTTCTTTATAGATTGCATTAACATTTTTATGTCAGCAATTGCATTACCTGCAATTGCCGATGATATGCAGATCTCTATTGTTTCTGTTACATGGGTTTCAAATAGTTATATTCTGGGATTAACATTAATTATTCCATTGAGTCACTGGTTATCTCAACGTTTTGGAATTAAAGCATTGATGGTAACGTCAATGTTGATGTTTAGTTTATCGGTCGCATTAGTGGGATATTCTCACTCTTTCATCGAACTTATTTTTTGGCGCTTTATTCAAGGTGTGAGTGGTGGACTGTTAATCCCAATAGGGCAAGCATTAACTTTTCAATATTTTCAAGGGCATGAGAGAAGTAAAATATCAACGCTTATTATGGCGATAGCGCTGATTGCACCTGCAATATCACCCACACTGGGTGGATTTATTGTTGATGTGGTTTCGTGGCGTTGGGTTTTTTATAGCAATATTCCATTTTCATTGATAACCGCGTTTCTAGCCTTTATCTGGGTAAAAGAGCCTTTACCTAAAGGAAATGTAATGCCTGATATTAAAGGTATCATTCTTATTAGTTTGATTATTGTATCTGGATTGTTTGCGTTATCTGCATATGGTGAATATCACTCAACATTACTTGCTTTAGTGATTGCCGTACTTTCAACAATTTTTGCTGTGCTTTATTATTACCATTATCGACGCCATTCATCGCCGGTTATTAATCTAGCATTATTAAAAAATAGAAATCTATCGCTCTCTATTTTTATTTACTACTGTATTCCAGGTGTTTTTACTGGAGTGAATATCCTCGCTATTTTTTATTTACAACAATATTTAAAATTTACAGCTCAAGGCACGGGGATTTTTATGTTGTTGTATGCACTGGGTGCCTTTATTTCAATGATAATAAGTGGTGCACTTTATAATAAATTAGGTATGAAATGCTTATTTATTATTGCATTGCTATTACACAGTATTGGTATCTCCTTATTAACCTTTGTAAATAGCAATACAGATATTCCATTACTTATTATTGCATATCTAATTATCGGAGTGGGTGGGGGAATTGGCGCAAACACGGCGCAAACCACAGCATTGTATGACTTTAGTGCAAAAAAATTAGTTCAAGCAAGTGTTATTTGGAATATTAACCGACAAGTTGTTTTTAGTGTTGGGGCAACTATGGTTGCTATGTTATTTAATATTTTTTCTCTTTTTTGTTTACCACAAACTGCTTATAGCATGACTTTTTTAATATGCGCCTTGATAGGCATATTACCTCTTACTTTATTACTTACACTAAAGAAAAAAGTTATTACACAGGAAATACAAGATGAATTCTAATAGTGATTTAATTATAGAAAGCATTAAATCTTTGCATGATGAGATTGAAACTGTTTTTACGCAATATCCACTACCAGTTGCTGCTATTAAAAAAATAGAAAATCTTTTATCTCAAGAGTTTTCAATGGTTGGGATCAGCGGAAAAGCGGTGAGTTATGATGACGTTATTGCGATGTTCAGACAAAATGCAGGAAAAAGAAGTAGTCTGAAAATAAAAACGGATAATTATAAAATAATTTACCAATCAGATTGTTTGGCGCTTGTCAGATATCAAGAAACACATAGTGAAAATAAGAAAATTCTTATGCGCGAGTCTGTGGTGTTATTAAGACGCAATTCTCATGATGGGAGTTGGCAATGGCACTATCTTCATGAAACCCCAATCTCAAATAATTAATTGATTTATATGGAAAACCAGTTTTTTAACTGGTTTTTTTCTGTCATTAAAAATAATACTACTAAATTAGACAATCTATGAATTTCTAATTAGCAAGCATTTTTATGCTGTCTTAATAAAAATATTTTTTCTATTCAGAGCACAAAGCATATTGCGTGTTGCAAAGAAGAGTTTATGATTGGCGCCTGAAAACTGCGTTTTCTATTCTTTACGTTACTACGATTCCCTTAGAGCGACCGCTTAAGTATAGTTAGGTAACCTATAGCTACATTATTTATGGACTTAACTCGGGAAATGTAAGGAAGGTACTATGCAGTTTCTTTGGCCTGTTCGTGTTTATTATGAAGATACTGATGCTGGTGGTGTTGTTTATCACGCCAGTTATCTGAAATATTTTGAACGCGCTAGAACTGAACTACTCAGAGAAAAAGGTTTTCATCAGCATGATTTACGGGAGTATAATCATGTTGTATTTGTTGTACGTAAATTATCAATAGAATATATTGCGCCAGCTCGACTTGATAATCTTTTGCAAGTAGAAAGTGAAATTACCACATTGCGTGGTGCTTCGATGACATTTTCTCAAAAAATTATTAATGAAGATGGTTGTGTATTGTGCAGCGCAGAAGTGCTCGTTGTCTGCGTAGATTCATCAAAAATGAAGCCAGTAGCGCTTCCTAAGTCCATTATCGCGGAGTTTAAGTAGTGGCTGACATGAATGTTATCGATCTCTTCCTAAAAGCAGGGCTTTTAGTCAAGTTGATCATGTTGCTTTTAATCGGATTTTCTATTGCATCTTGGGCGATTATTATTCAGCGAACTAAAGTTCTGAATGCCGCTGATCGTGAAGCTGCAGATTTTGAAGATAAATTCTGGTCAGGTACTGATTTGGCACGTTTATATAAAGATAGCCAAGCTCGTCGTGATGAATTATCTGGCTCAGAGCAAATTTTTCATTCTGGCTTTAAAGAATTTGCCCGTTTGCATCAAGCAAACGTTCATGCTCCTGATGCGGTTGTTAATGGTGCATCAAGGGCTATGCGTGTTTCTTTCAATCGTGAATTAGAATCTTTAGAGAATAATATTCCTTTCCTTGGTACTGTCGGTTCTATCAGCCCATATATTGGTCTGTTCGGTACAGTCTGGGGGATTATGCACGCATTTATTGCATTAGGTAGTGTTAAACAAGCAACATTACAAATGGTCGCCCCCGGCATTGCTGAAGCTCTGATTGCAACAGCTATCGGTTTATTTGCGGCAATCCCCGCAGTTATGGCTTATAACCGGTTTACGCAGCGTGTAAATAAACTGGAACAAAGTTACGATAACTTTATGGAAGAGTTCCTGACGATTTTACATCGCCAAGCTTTTACCTCCGCAGAAAAGAAATAGTTAACGCAGAAGGAGAGAGCTGATGGCACGGGGTCGCAGTAGCCGCCGAGGCGTAAAATCAGAGATTAACATTGTTCCTTTGCTCGACGTATTATTAGTGCTGTTACTTATTTTTATGGCAACAGCACCTATTATCTCGCAAAGTGTTGAGGTTGATCTTCCTGAAGCAACAGAGACACAAACTGTTTCAAGTAACGATAACCCTCCTGTAATTGTTGAAGTTGCAGGTGTTGGGCAATACAACATTCGTGTTGATCAGGAAGTGTTAGAATTATTACCACAAGAACAGATTATGGCTGAAGCTAAACGACAACTGGAAAAAAATCCGAAAGTTGTCTTTCTTATTGGCGGTGCTAAAGATGTTCCTTATGATGAGATAATTAAAGCGCTCAACATGTTACGTCAAGCAGGTGTTAAGTCTGTAGGTTTAATGACTCAGCCTATGTAATTAGGTTGAAATAAGTTTGGATGATAGCGTGGGAAAGAAGACGAAACCAACCCGAAGTAAATTGAGCGGTTCAGTTATCTTGTCTACCGCCTTGCATTTACTCGTTGTCGCATTGCTTATCTGGGGGTCATTAACTCAGAAATGGGATTTAGGTGGTGGCGGTGGATCTGATGGACAAGTTATTGATGCTATTATGGTTGATCCTAATGCGGTGGTACAACAGTATAACCAGCAAAAAGCGCAACAAGCTAACGTCCAAAAAGCCGAGCAAGAGCGAAAAGAGCGTGCTGAGCAACAAGAAGAAGAGTTGCGTCAGCAGCAAATGAAAGAACAAGAACGTTTGAAAACGTTAGAAGTTGAACGTTTACAAGCGAAAGAAGCGGCAGAAGCTCAAAAACGTGAATCTGCATTAGCTGCCGCTAAAGCAAAAGAAGAACAAAAAGTTGCAGAAGAAGCGGCTGCACAAGCGAAAGCAGAGCGCGATCGCATCTTAAAAGAACAAGCTGATGCTAAAAAACAAGCTGAGGCAGAAGCCAAGAAACAAGCAGAATTAGCCGCGAAACAAAAAGCGGAAGAAGCGAAGGCTAAAGCAGAAGCCGATGCTAAAGCCAAAGCTGAAGCGGATGCAAAAGCCAAAGCAGAAGCCGATGCTAAAGCAAAGGCTGCCGCAGAAGCGAAAGCTAAAGCAGCGGCAGAAGCCAAAGCAAAAGCGGCAGCTCAACAGCAAAGTAAAACAGTAAATAATTTACTTGATGGTTTAGTGGCTGATGGTAGCAAACAAAGCGGTGCATCAGCAGCAGGCCAAGGCGGTGGAAATCGTACTGGCGCAAATGGTGAAGGTGTAGATCGCTATAAAGGCCAACTGAAAATTGCAATAGAACAGAAGTTTATTGATCCTGAATTATACAAAGGTAAAACTTGTGAGCTAAGAATTAGCATTGCACCTGATGGGATGCTAATTAATGCGAAGATTGCAGGTGGCGATCCTGCATTATGCCAAGTGGCATTAAGAGCGGCGAATACAGCTACACTACCGAAGCCACCGAAAGATGTTTATGAACAAGTAAAATCATCAGTAATTGAGTTTAAACCATAAAACTGTCTGATTGTAGGAAAACATACACTAATTTATAGCTATTTTAGAATGTTATTGATGCGTTGTATGGTGTTGTTGAAAAGCGTTTGTTACTATTCTGTGCGTTATTGCGTAATAACCGCAATAATAAAAGGGAGACATGATGAAGCAGGCATTAAATGTTATTTTCGGGCTTTTGATTTTATGCGTAACCACTCTGGCTAACGCTGAAGTTCGAATTGAAATTACACAAGGGGTAAATACTGCACGCCCTATTGGTGTTGTTCCTTTTAAATGGGAAGGCACAGGTCAAATGCCAGAAGATGTTGCTGGTATAATTGCGGCTGATTTACGAAATAGCGGAAAATTTAATCCGATTGATGTGTCTCGTATACCTCAACAACCAGTTACTGCTTCTGAAGTCCAACCTGCACTTTGGACGGCATTAGGTATTGACTCTGTTGTCGTAGGACGTGTGCAACCATCAGCGGATGGCCAATATTTAGTGAGCTATCAGTTAGTTGATGTTGCTGGCTCTCCAGGTGCGGTTTTATCTCAAAGCGAGTTTAAAGTTCCATCTAAATGGTTACGTTACTCTGCACATACCGCTAGTGATGAAGTTTTTGAAAAACTGACGGGTATTCGTGGTGCATTCCGTACACGTATTGCTTATGTTGTTGTGACAAATGGTGGCGCATATCCTTATGAATTGCGCGTTTCAGATTATGATGGATTTAACCAAGATCGTGTTTATCGTTCATCACAGCCATTAATGTCACCAGCATGGTCACCAGATGGTGCTAAACTTGCATATGTAACCTTTGAAAGTGGTCAATCTGCTTTAGTGGTACAAACATTAGCAACAGGTGAGATTCGCCAAATTGCATCATTCCCAAGACATAATGGTGCACCTTCGTTTTCACCTGATGGCTCTAAACTTGCATTTGCTCTTTCTAAAAGCGGTAGCTTAAATCTGTATGTTATGGATTTAGCAAGTGGGAATATGACACAGGTAACCAATGGTAGAAGTAATAATACTGAGCCATCTTGGATGCCAGATGGGCAGACTTTGGTCTATACTTCAGATCAAGGTGGAAACCCTCAAATTTATAAGGTTAATATTAACGGAGGAACACCAGAGCGTATTACTTGGGAAGGTCGACAAAACCAAAACCCAGCAGTAAGCCCAGACGGTAGTTTCTTAGTTATGGTAAGTTCTGCAAGCGGTAGGCAACATATCGCTAAGCAGGATCTAGAAACTAATTCTGTACAATATCTAACAGATACGTTTCTGGATGAAACGCCAAGCATCGCTCCTAATGGCACAATGGTTATTTATAGCTCTACACAAGGCTTAGGCACCATTTTGCAGCTAGTATCGACAGATGGACGTTTCAAAGCGCGTCTTCCGGCGACTGACGGTCAGGTTAAATCACCTGCCTGGTCACCGTTTATGTGATGCATAAAAATTATGTATGGCAAACAAATAAAGGAACAAATAGAGATGCAATTAAACAAAGTGTTTAAAGGGTTGATGTTAGCATTACCACTCGTTGCTGTTGCAGCATGTAGCTCAAACAAAAACGACGATCAAACTGATACAAACAATGTACCAGTTGTTGAACAAGGTCCTACTGCTGAAGAATTAGCACGTCAGCAATTAGAACAACTGAAACAACAAAACATCGTTTACTTCGGTTTTGACAAATATGACATTAGCTCAGACTACGCTAACCTGTTAGATGCACACGCAGCATTCCTGCGTTCAAATCCATCAGTACGTATCACTGTAGAAGGTCATGCTGACGAACGCGGTACTCCAGAATACAACATCGCTCTGGGCGAACGTCGTGCAAACGCTGTGAAAATGTACCTGCAAGGTAAAGGCGTATCTGCTGATCAACTGTCAATCGTTTCTTACGGTAAAGAAAAACCAGCTGTACTGGGTCATGACGAAGCCGCTTATGCGAAAAACCGTCGTGCAGTACTGGATTACTAAGAGAACGGCATGAACAACAGTAACTTCAGACCTTTCTTGATGAGTCTGTTGTTACTGGTTGGCGTAGCGGCTCCTGTAGCCGCTATTGCCCAAGCGCCAATCAGTAATATCGGTTCAGGTTCGACCGATGAACGACTCGCCCAACTTGAGCGTTTTTCAAATGCTCACAGCCAGCTTTTGACCCAATTACAGCAACAACTCGCTGATTCTCAGCGTGATATTGATATGTTACGTGGTCAAATTCAGGAAAATCAATATCAGTTAAATCAAGTTGTTGAACGCCAACGCAACATCTATCAACAATTAGATAGCCTTGGTGGCGGAGCTTCAACATCAACAGAAGCCACTCAACCTGATAATACTGCTTCTTCAACACCTCCTGCGGCAACTAATTCAGGACAAGGTGATGAGAAGGCCGATTATAATGCAGCAATTGATATCGTATTGAATTCTAAAGATTACGATAAGGCAATTGTTGAATTAAACAACTTTATCAATAACTATCCGAAGTCTAGCTATCAATCAAATGCACAATTTTGGTTGGGTCAGATGTATTATCTAAAAGGTAATAAGGATCAGGCTGCAAGTACATTTGCTATTGTTGTTAAAAACTATCCAAAATCTCAAAAAGCAAGTGAAGCCTTTTATAAAATAGGTTTGATCATGCAAGAGAAAGGGCAAAAGGATAATGCTAAAGCTGTTTACCAACAAGTGATTAAGCAATATCCAAATAGCGCTGGCGCTAAATTAGCGCAAAAGCAGCTAGGAACACTCTAATTATTGACCCCGTAATGTAAAATGTTGCATTTTCGGGGTTAAATGATTGTTTTTTCAGCGGTTGAATGTTTTTTTGAAAAAAAACATTGCACAAAAACATTAAATCAGTATTATTACCCGCCGTTGCCACAGAGAATGTGGCGAGTTCGAAAAAGGGTCGTTAGCTCAGTCGGTAGAGCAGTTGACTTTTAATCAATTGGTCGGGCGTTCGAATCGCCCACGACCCACCATTTTCGAACATCAATCCGTTTTTATTGAAATGGGTCGTTAGCTCAGTCGGTAGAGCAGTTGACTTTTAATCAATTGGTCGGGCGTTCGAATCGCCCACGACCCACCATTTCAATCCCTTCTCCGTATATCTATCATTCCCTAAACAGAACAGTAAACAAACTCTTAGCTATTTTTCTATTTTTTGATAATGCAGTGCATTGTTTTATTAAACAATGAAGATAGTTTTCTCAAAATTGAAAAAACTACCTTGCTTTAATTAACAATCACATTGAAATCAGTAATGACAAACAATCGATGATGTAATCTGGGTGTATTCATTTTCAGTCAAAAATTCATTGTCAATTAGCCAATTACTGACAAGTTCTTGCGTTTTTATCGCAGTATCAATTGGGTGATTTAGCTGTTTTGAAGCATCAAGAAAAAATGCCATCATCACAGAAAGGGCGGCGGCGGCTTCATAAGGGGTACTCATTGCAAGTGTACTTTCTAATGAACGTAATGAATAAAATTTAGGTAGCCACTCTTTTAGGTTTTTTCCTTGATACCACACATCTTGTGTTGATGTTTGTAATGCAACTTGTTCAAGTAAGGCTATCAACCATTCACGCATATCATTCATGCGATAATTAGCAAACCAAAACTCATGGCGTAGAATGGCTACAGCGACTTGTGTGGCTTCAAACCAGAATTCTTGAGCATTACTGTAAGCTTCCTCTTTTGAAAGCATAGGAGGCGTTATAACGCTAATTTCAGGAAGCCCGTCACATAAACCTGTTTTATCAAGTAGGATTTGATATCCACGCTGGTAAACTGGGCTGAGCCCTTCACTTTTCATGTTAAAAATACGTTCAGGCTCTGCCATCATGATATCCATTTTGCGACCTTGAGCTAAAACATGTAAATAAATAGGCCAAAGCTTACCTTTAGGATCTTCACACTCTAATTGTAAGTTAACAAGGTCATCACCAAATTGTGATAACCAATGTCGGTTTTTTGCGAGCTCAGTCGCACCATGACCGATAAGCTCTATATCAATATCAGAATAACTGTCTATCTTTTTATTGCGGCCTAATGATCCTGTTAGTACTACAGCTTCAATTCTAGGATCAAGGAGGGCAAAAGATAGTATGTGATCGATTAAACGTGTTGTTGGCTCCATATTTCTCTCTAGTAAGTAAAACGTATAAAGTTATTTGTCGTTTTTATTGTTTAAAAAGTGAATCAGAATAATTTGTTTAGTATATAAAACATTTATTTGTTATTTTTATTAACTAGCAACATAATATTTAGTATCAAAAACACAGTACTATTATAAATATGAATTTATAATATATCTTTACTACTTTGCAAAGATGTCGCAATAACCCATATTTTCTTTGTTTTTTTCTATGATTAAGTCGGGGTTGTAAAATGGATGTCATGAGTTGGTTTAGTATCAATAATCTTTTAGTCAATATTCCGTTAGGAGAGGGAGGATATCCACTTTCATGGATTGAAGCTGTCGGTACTATTGCTGGACTATTGTGTATTTGGCTTGCCAGTCAGGAAAAAATTATTAACTATTTATTTGGACTGATTAATGTCACCTTATTTGCCATTATATTTTTCCAAATTCAGCTGTATGCAAGCTTATTACTTCAAATTTTCTTCTTCGCAGCCAATATTTATGGATGGTATGCATGGAGCAGAGTGAATGACTTTGAGCAAGCGGAGTTAAGAATACGTTGGTTAAAATCAAGTCATCGTCTCTTTTTAATTGTTGTTTCAATAGCTGCCATTGCCGCTCTTACTTTCAATATTGATACTGTATTTGGCTATTTAGCCGTTGTTGCTGTTGATATATTAAATGTCTTTGGTGCAAATTTAGCTACGCCAGTTCTTGAACCTGATGCATACCCATTCTGGGACTCAGCAATGACAGTGCTTTCTATTGTCGCGATGATCTTAATGACACGAAAACTAGTTGAAAATTGGCTAGTTTGGTCTGTTATTAACGTGATTAGTATTGTTATATTCTACAAACAAGGTGTTTATGCAATGTCTGTTGAATATATCATCTTACTGGCTATCGCGATTAATGGTTCTCGCTTGTGGATCAAAACAGCAAAACGCTCTAGCAGAAATAATTATCTCTCCTAATAAAAAAGGCTGGTAGAGTTATCTTTCTCTCCAGCCTTACTATTCATTGTTTTTATTCTTATTATTAACGCAATTTTGAATCATTATTTTGCTTAAATGCGCTATTTCCATTTATGTTGAAATTTTTAGAAAGGTGACTATAGGTGCTTTAGATTGAAAGGGTGTTTACAGATAGAAAACGAATGGTTAGATTGGAAAAGCAATAATAACATTGACTAGATAACATAGAGTGGATACACGGGAATGAATTATCAAAATGATGACCTTAAAATAACACAAATTAATGAACTCTTACCGCCAGTGGCTTTATTGGAAAAGTTTCCAGCGACTGATAATGCGGCTTTTACAGTTCGTCATGCCCGTGAAGCTATTCATCAAATCCTAGCTGGAAAAGATGATCGTCTATTAGTAGTAATTGGACCTTGTTCTATTCATGATCCGAAAGCTGCGCTGGAGTATGCACAACGTTTAAGTCTTATTAGAGAAGAGCTTAAAGACAAACTTGAAATTGTAATGCGTGTTTATTTTGAAAAACCGCGCACAACTGTAGGTTGGAAAGGCTTAATTAATGATCCTCATATGGATCATACTTTTGATATTAATGAAGGCTTACGCATTGCTCGTAATCTTTTATTAACGATTAATGATAGTGGCTTGCCAACGGCTGGCGAGTTCTTAGATATGATAACGCCGCAATACGTTGCTGATTTAATGAGTTGGGGCGCAATTGGCGCTCGTACTACAGAATCACAAGTTCATCGTGAGCTTTCATCTGGCTTATCTTGCCCTGTTGGTTTTAAAAATGGTACAGATGGCACCATTAAAGTGGCGATTGATGCGATTAATGCTGCGGGATCGCCACACTGTTTTCTTTCTGTAACCAAATGGGGACATTCTGCCATTGTGCGCACAGCAGGTAATGGTGATTGCCATATTATTTTACGTGGTGGCAAAGAGCCGAATTACAGTGCTGAACATGTTGCCGCTGTAAAAGAAGGGCTTAAAAAAGCCGGTTTACCACAAAACGTCATGGTAGATTTCAGTCACGCAAATAGTTGCAAGAAATTTGAGAAACAAATGGAAGTTGGTGCTGATATTTGCCAACAAATTAGCGCGGGTGAAAAAGCATTAATTGGTGTTATGATCGAAAGTCATTTAGTGGAAGGTAGCCAATCATTAGAAAGCGGTGAGCCTTTAGTTTATGGCAAAAGCATCACGGATGCATGTATTGGTTGGGATGACACCGAAACGCTATTACGCCAATTAGCAGATGCGGTTGTGGCTCGTCGTAATAAAGTGTAATAATTAAATTTAGAGTATAAAAAATGCCACTTTTACGTGGCATTTTTTTATGTAACTCAAAATAAAATTATTTTGCTTTACCTTGGTTAGCAACAGCGGCTGCTTTTGCTGCGATTTCGTCAGCATTACCTAAGTAGTAACGTTTGATTGGTTTCATGTTTTCATCAAATTCGTAAACTAAAGGTACAGCTGTTGGGATATTCAGCTCAAGAATTTCATCTTCGCTCATGTTGTCTAGGTATTTAACCAGAGCACGCAGTGAGTTACCGTGAGCTGCGATGATAACTTTCTCACCAGAAGCAACACGCGGTTTGATAACTTCTTCCCAGTATGGTGTTACACGGTCGATAGTTAATGCTAGGCTTTCAGTTAATGGCAGTTCTGCCGCAGTTAAAGATGCATAACGTGGATCTTTACCTGGGAAACGTTCATCATCTTTAGTTAATTCTGGTGGAGTGATAGCAAAACCACGACGCCATTGTTTAACTTGCTCGTCACCGTATTTTTCAGCGGTTTCAGCTTTGTTTAAGCCTTGCAGAGCGCCGTAATGACGTTCGTTTAATTTCCAGCTTTTTTCAACTGGCAGCCATTGTTGATCAACTTGATCAAGAATGTTCCACAGGGTGTGAATTGCGCGTTTCAGAACAGAAGTATATGCATAGTCAAAAGCAAAACCTTCAGCTTTCAGCAGTTTACCTGCTTCTTGCGCTTCATTACGGCCTTTTTCGGACAACTCAACGTCAGTCCAGCCTGTAAAACGGTTTTCTTTGTTCCATACACTTTCACCGTGTCGAACTAGCACAAGCTTAGTTACTGCCATAGTTTAGACTCCTATAATTACTTTCTTAATATAAGTTTAAAATTAGCACTTCAATCATTATATGGATCATCGACAAGAACGCCAAACATAAGTGACAAAACAAGGGGGATTAAGTCAAAAATGTCGTTTGTTCGATGAATTATTGCACAGTTGTCACACCTTTTGCTTAATCGTTCAAGCTATTAATCTAGCGGGATCGGCGTAAAAAAACAAAATATCCGTTTTGTATAAAAAATAGACGAAGATTGCGTCCATAAAACCGACACATTTTTTATTTATTATTGTTCAAATAATATGCAAAAAATGTCGATTTAAATAAAAAATTCAGACCTAATTTTAGCGTTAATTTCTAAAATCATTGCCCTGATTATGACAGTAAAAATCCATATTTAACAAATTTCTTGCTGATAGCGATAAATTTCGCCGTCTTTAATAAAAGTCAATCGATGAGTAATACATAATGGTGCGTCTTCCTGATGGTGACTCACAAATAAAAGCTGTGTATTACTATGGCTTATCATGATATCAATAAAACGCTGTACTAAGAGTCGATTCGTTGTGTCTAATCCTTGCAGTGGTTCATCTAGAATAAGCAAAGTAGGGTGCTTAACTAACGCTCTAACAATTAATACTAAACGTTGTTGTCCCCATGATAAGGCATGAAATGGATTATTGGCATGGGCTGTTAAACCAATCAATGCTAACCATTCATCAGCGAGTTTAAGCTGTTTATCTGTAATAGCCTGATAAATACCAATTGAGTCGTGAAATCCTGAAATAATGACATTTTTTACACTTGAAGAGACACGATAGCTCTGGTGTAAGGCATTACTGACATAACCGATATGGCGTTTAATTTCCCATACTGTTTCACCACTTCCTCTTTTACGGCCAAATAACGTTAAGTCATTACTGTAACCTTGAGGGTGATCGCCTGTAATCAAACTTAGCAATGTCGATTTGCCTGCGCCATTAGGGCCTAAGATTTGCCAATGTTGTTGCGGTTTTACTTCCCAAGTTAAATGATAAAGTACAGGTTTGTCGTTATAACTCACTACACCATTTTTTAAAATGATTGGGGAAAGTGTGGGAGATAATTGTGGGATTGCATCTGGCGAGTCTTGTTCAGGTAATGTGAAGCTTTTAAGTGTTTCACTGTGAGATAATTGTGCGATCACTGAATCAGATAAAATCGACTCCTTTTCACCTTTAGCCACTAATTCGCAATGAATAAGTAAACCTGCATGTTGAATAAAATCAGGAATATCATTAAAACGATTTAAAATGAGTACAATCGTCAGATTTTGTTGATGTAATAGTATGAGTAATTCATTTAGTGCACGACGAGAATCAATATCTAGACCATCAAAAGGCTCATCTAAGATTAATAGATCAGGTTCATTCATTAACAGTTGAATAAGCAGTATTTTGCGAGATTCACCAGTAGAAAGATATTTAAAACGTCTTGATAATAAGTATTCAACACCAAATTGTTTTGCTAATAAAAGACACTTATCATTATCTTTTACCTGCATTTGGATAACTTGAGCAACCGTTAAACCTGTGTCGTCTTCACCTTCACTAAGTAAATCTGTGTTATTGCGACGCCACTCTTCTTCGATTATTTTTTGTAATTTTTCAAAAGAGAGGCTTATCGGACGAGTAAAGGTATTAATGAACTCACCTGATAGCAAGACACTTTCTTGACATAATGCGTTTGCTAATGCGCTTTTCCCACTTCCATTACTGCCTACAAATGCCCAACTATCACCTTCATTAATTGTTAAATCATTAATTTGCGAACAGAGTGTATCGCTTAATCGAAATTGTGTTTTTTTGAGTTGCAAGTATTTCATTATTTTTATCCGTCGCTTTTTAGAGCAAGTAGAGTACTTACCAATATCGGGTTAACTAATAATTGTCAATATTTGCTGAATTATTCTTAGGCAAAAAAAGCTTAAGTGTCTTTTAAAAAATGATAACTATTTAGTCAGAAATTTTATGCAATCATATAAAAAATAACTCAAGGATGATTTTTATATGCATAAGTTTAAAAATAAAAAGATTAAACTATTATTATTTCTATTGCTAATATTAGTAAGTAAAATGAGTTTTCCCAATATTAATAATAATGGTGTTGATAAAAATAATTGTTTTTTGATTAATGAAATAAAAATAGAAAATGCTGAGTTATTAAGTGGCAAAAAGCAGAATAAACTAACATCAAAATATCTACATCGATGTTTAACAGTAAATGATATACAGAGTATTGTTAGTGTTATAATAAATGAATATATTAAAAAAGGTTATATCACTTCACAAGTATTTATTTCTCATCAAGATCTCACTAATAGTAAACTTACAATTAAAGTGATAGAGGGAAAAATAAAAGATATTTTTATTGATAATATTTCTTCTCGATTAGTCAATATTATCTTTCCATCGTACAAAGAAAAAAGACTTAATTTACGTGATTTAGAGCATGGGCTTGAACAGCTTAATCGATTAACAACGGCACAATATACATTGGATATTAAACCTAGCGATAGTGTGGGAGATTCTTCTATTTTTATTGTTCAAAACAACAAAAAATTGCCTTTTAAAAATCAATTAACCTTTGATAATTCAGGTACTAAAACAACGGTAAAACTCTATTAGCCAATACCACAACAATAGATTCGTTATTTGGATTAGGCGAACAATGGAGTTTCTCACTGAGTACAAATACAGATTTATCTCGTTCGCACTATTCTCGCGCTTATTCTGCAAGTGTAAATATTCCTTATGGGTACTGGTTTTATCAGTATCAATTATCTCATAGTCAATCCTCTTATCCTTTCCTCAGTCATAATGTTCAACACGCTTATAAAAACAAAAATAGAGATCAGCAATTTGATATTAGTCGTTTAGTCTATCGTGATAATAAGCAGCGAATAATATTAAAGAGTTCGCTGAAAAATAAAAAAGTAAGGACACAATTAGCACAACAGAAACTACAAATAAATAGCCCCACATTAACCTCTTTATCATTTAGTCCTCAATATAGTTTAACTCTCAAACGAGGATATTTAACGATTAATCCAATGGTAGAAATGGGGCTTTCTTTTTTTGGTGCATCACCTGATTATATTGCTGAAAACTCACCTCGTAGTCATTACCGAAAACTAAGCATAAATTTAAGCTATCAACATTTATTTCTTAACAAATTTTCTTATATTACGTCATTTTATGGGCAATATACGCCAGATAATCTTTATAGTATAGAACGAGTAACAATTGATGGAATAAAAGCAGTCCGTGGATATAAAGAAACAAACCTGAATGCAAATAATGGTTTTTATTGGCGTAATGAAATAAACACACCACAGATAAATTATTTTTTAGGTGATGTTAATTTTATTTTTGCACTTGATTATGGTGTTGCTTATTCAGATAAATATGAAACAAAGAAGAATAAAATAATAGGAAGCGCAATAGGTGTTTCTTTTTATCATTCCATTTTATTTTCTCAGATATTAATGAATAAACCGTTAATTTACCCAAAATCACTAAAACCAGAACACTGGTCATTATTTTGGTCTATTTCTTTGGCTATTTAAAATTTGGAGTTTTTATGGACGAAAAGGATATCTCTCGAAAACAGTGTTTAATTAGTTATAGCATTATTTATTTAACCGCTATTTACCCATTACATCCCGCTTGGAGTTCTATAATTACTCCATCCGATAAAACAATAAAAATAAGTCAGCAAAATACAGTTCCTATTATTAATATTGCAACACCTAATGATATTGGTGTTTCTCATAATCAATTTCATTCTTTTAATGTTGGTAAACAAGGTGTTGTACTTAATAATGCAACAATTCCTGTTAATACACAATTAGCTAAACAAGTAAATCCCAATGCTAATTTAAAAAGTAATGCAGCGCATTTAATTATTAATGAAGTAGTAGGAAATGGATATTCACAGTTATTAGGTAAATTAGAAGTTGCAGGTGAACAGGCGAAAGTGGTTATTGCAAATCCGAATGGTATTACGTGTGATGGTTGTTCGTTTATTAATACCCCTGCAATTACGCTTACGACAGGAAAACCTCAATTTAGCCCTCAAGGTGCCTATTCAGCAATAGAAGTAAAAAAAGGCAGTGTTGTTATTGGTAAACAAGGTATGAATACCGAGCTGCAAAATTATGCTGATATTATTAGTCGTAGTATTGAATTAAATGGAAAAATAAACGCTAAAAATCTTTCTTTAATGCAAGGAAATAACCGTATTGATTTTGAAAAAGGAACGGTAAATAGCCTTAATGGAGAAAGTATAAAACCAACAATATCTATTGATACAAAAGCACTGGAGGGAATGTATGCCAATCAAATACGCCTAGTCAGCACAGAAAAGGGCGTTGGTGTTAATTTAAGTGATATTCAGACAACTCAAAACAGTATGAATTTAACTGTTGATGGAAAAATTACCTTTAATGGCAATATTCAATCTGAACAAGATATTAATGTTAGCAGTAAAGAACTACAAATTAACAGTAATGCAAAGTTAAAAGCAAAAAGGGATATAACTTTAGCAACTCATGCGCTAACTAATCATAGTGAAATTATCTCAGAAAAAGATATGCGTTTATTTGAAGATAAACTCACTAATAAAGGCGAAAAAGCACTTATTCAAGCAAAAGATAATTTATGGATACAAAAAAATGCACAGGGTGATCCCAGTAGTTTAATTGAAAATCAATCCGCCACGATAAAAACAGAAAAGGGTGATTTGATTATTCGGACAAAGAAGTTGGTTAATACATCTTTAAGTGATTTACCCATTATTTCAAGTATTGAAGCAAACTCTACCGCTAAAAGAAGTTTTGTCGCATCATATTGGGGAAATAGTCAAGGTGTTGTTTCTATAAACACCTATTATCCCGAATTAGAGAATTTTCCATATAAAAAATGGTTTGGGTATTTAGATTTAACAAGTACGGATGTTATTAATACTGAAAGGTATAAATATAAGTATAGTAATTCTATAGGATATATAGATTCAGGAAAAAATATTTATATTAATGCTAATGAATTGGTTAATAAATTAGGAGTGATACGGAGTAATAAAAATACTATTTTAACAGGAAGTAATGCTGTAATTTCAAATTTAGGATCTGGAGAATTAAATTTATGGTACAAGTATAAGACTACATATGATCATTTAGGGGTATATGCAGATGAGGAGGATGATGAAGATAATTACGATATCCTTTATGTAAGAGAACCATTGAATTTTGAATTAGTTAATAAATTTTATTCTTGGTTACCTGATAGAAATAATTCGTTAACAATATCATCAAAGGGTAATTTAATTTTAGATTTTAAAGATAGTATTAATATAGAAACGAAGCCACCATCTAAATATTCACCAACAAAAAGATTGATCAATAAAATTCCATCTGGTTATGAAATTTTAGCTGATAATATATTAATTAATTCTAGTTTTATTAACGTATCTTCAAATATAAAATCAAATAATGATCTATCTATTATCTCTAATGATGATATTACAATAAAAGATGCGCAACTCTCATCTGAACATTAGTTAAGTTTAATTTCAAATAAAAATATAGAACTGAATCAAGTAGATTTAACAGCAAAAGATAGTGTTGTTCTTGCCAAAAATGGAAACATTGATTATACATTAAACCCTATTTCTGCATTTAATGAAAATAATATTTTAACTTCCCCTATTATTAATGTTCCTAATTCTATCTTATTTCAGTCGGGAGGAAATATTACTTTTAATAATATTGAGGTTAATAATGCTAACTCTTTCAATTTAATTTCATCTGGTGATATAAAAATTCAGAGGAATGAATCAGAGTTTTTTAAGATATTACCTTATTTCCATTTATATACTCAAGAACCTGCATTATCAAAAACGGAAAGCTGGAAAATGCGAGGTGATATTACATTCACTTCCGGTAAAGATATTATTAGTCAAGGAATAAAATATAATAGTAATAAAGCCATAACCTTTAATGCCGGACAGGATATTTTTCTTTCCTCTAAATCAATAAAAGATGCCGATCCTTTCTTTAGTGATATTCATTATCCTCAATTACAATCTAAATTATTTTCAGGCAATAACCTTATTTTAAACGCCGCTCGTGATATTGATTTAACTTCAACCATATTAAATTCAAAAGATAAAGTCATTGTATTAGCCGGTAGAAATATAAAGCTGGGTGCAAACGCTTATTCTGCTATCAAAGATCCCCATGAAGATGCTCAAGATATTCAGTATGCCACAGCAATGATAACTGGCAATAAAGGCATTTCTATTGCGTCATCAGGTACATTAATCACAGAAGGAAGTTCATTTAAATCAGAGGGTGATGTCACTATTTCAAGTGGTGACAATATTCAATTGGGATCAGTAATAACGCATTTTCGTAAAGAGTCGGGTTCTGACTTAGAAGAACTTCGTAAACAAGTCAGTACTGAAATTAATAGTGGTAATAATCTAACATTATTATCTGAAGGCAGTATTTTATTTCAGGCATCAAAATTAACTGCAAATAAAGAGATGGATATCGCCGCTAAAGGTGGGTTCCTTTACGCGAAAGCGATGGAAGAAACCAGTTATTACAAAGAAGAAAAGAAAAAATGTAATAGGTGGACTTTGTGTATTACTAAAAAGAAATATACGAAAACATTTTATAACACCAATAATAAAGTCACCGAGTTTATTGCAAATAGCAATATTAATTTATTTGCTAAAGATGATATCACTTTAGAAGCTACTAAAATTGATACAGCAAAAAATGCCAAGCTAACAAGTAAAACAGGAAAAGTTAATTTTAAAGCAGTAAAAAACACTGCCTTTAAACAAGTTATTACCAATTCAAAAGATATTTATATCACTCAGCGTAATCAGGGATATACCAAAGGAACATGGGTGTTACCTAAACTTTATATTGGCGTAAAGCTTACTATTGATGCCCCAAAAGGCATAACTGCAGATATTAAAGCCCAAAAAGAGCAATCATTAGAACAAGCATTAACTGTTTTAAGTAATACACCAGAATATGCTTGGCTTAAAGATCTCCAACGTCAAGAAAATATTAATTGGAATTTAGTTAAAGACACTTATTCCAATTGGGATGATAAAACTCAGCAATTAAATCCTGTTGTCGGTGCCGTTATTGCCATCGCAGTAGGGGTTGCAACTTACGGTACTGCAACGGCGGCAACCATTGGTGGAATGGCAAGTGAAGCCACCATTGCGGCAGGTGCATCAGCCAGTGTGGCTTCAACGGCATCGGTTGCGGCACAAGCGGGTTTTGCCTCTTTAGTATCTCAAGCTGCGGTCTCTTTAGCTGAGAACAAAGGCAGTATTTATAAAACTATTGAATCCCTCGGCCGTAGTGATACCGCTAAATCTATTGTTACAAGCATGGTGGTGGCAGGGGCATTGCAAGGTCTTGACCAATTTATGGGGTGGGATCAGGCAATCCAAGGAGGAACCTTACCTTCAACAGGTAAGTTACTGCTTACTGATAACGCAACATGGAATCAAGTTGCACAGCGTGTCGACTCGCATTCAGTTGTTAGCTCAACACTGGGTACTGCCATTCAAGGCGGTAGTTTTATTGATAATTTTAAAACCGCGCTATTAAGCAATATTGGTAGTCAATTCCATGCAGAAGGTGCCAACCTAATTGGTGATAACGGTGCGGTATTAGGGCATGCAGGAAAGGTGTTAAGTCATGCAACATTATCTGGTTTATCTGCCCAAATTAGTGGAGGAAATGTTAAAGGTGCAATTGTCGGCAGTTTAGCTGCTGAAATTGCGGCTATTTCGTTGGGTGATAATACTATTAAGGCTGAGGAGTGGCAGAAAAAATCAGAATCACAAGCTCAATTTGTTAGATTATTTGGTGGCATTGCAGGTGGAATTTTTACTGGTGGGCCAGGTGGTGTATATAGTGGCGCTAGAGGGGCTGAAAATAGTTTCCGTTACAATTATCTCTCTCATCATCAGCAAAAATTAATGGAGAAAGAATTATCTGCTGAAACTAATTATTTTAAAAAGACAGCAATTTATCTTAAATGGCTATCAGCAGATATAGGACAAGATACAGGGTTTAATGCAGGCCTTGTAGCAGGTATACCAACAGGATTGTATGAAACGATTGAAGGGCTCGCTTCTCTTGCTACAAATCCATTAGAAACATACCAAGCTATCAAAGCGGTTATTCAAAGTGATAATGTTTTCGATACATTAACTCAAGCGGTTAAGCAATCGTATATCGAGCGTATTGAAAAACTGGAAGCAGAATATCAAAAAGCAGGTGTATCTGGTTCATTTAATGCGGGTGTTGAAAGTGGAAAACTCATTTTTGATCTCGTAGGCTTATTTGCTGGTGGTGCTGGAGTTGCGAAAGGAAGTTCTCAGCTTATAGCTAAGACATCAGCTAAGATTACCACAAGAAATAAATTGGTTTCTTCTATAAAAAGTGGACAAGTAGGATTAAGTGATCCTGATGCAGTTGATTTAATAAAAGCTGATATGCTTAAAAACTTTTATAGCTACAAAGCTCCATCAGGTATTATTGCGGGTTATATAGATAAAAAGGGTGTTTATTATGTAACGGAAGGTAACCATAGGATGGTTGCTGCAGTGGAAATATATAATGAAATAGGAGAAATAAAATATATTAATCAATTGTTAGATAATGGAAGCTGGACTAAAATAGACAATCCTATAGTTGATTCAAAGCCATTACCTGTAAGAAAAATAAAGTGAGAATATATGACTAAAAATGAAATATACATAGATATGATGTATTGGATTTTGCCCCAATTAAGAAATATTCAGTCTAGAGGAATGATAGCAAAAGCAAAAGATAAATCTTGTTATTACGAATTACAGTTAATTCATAATTTACCCAAAAAAATACTTAATCAAGATTTTGATGAAAGTGATATTTCATTTTTAAATTTTCAAGCTAAAACATATACTGAAAAATGCAGTTCAAAAATAAGTATATTATATGATGGTAATATCAAGTATATTAAAATGTTATTTAACTTGGTCCCTAATGAATTACGTCATCAATTACGATGGGATGGACCTATTAATTAAAATAAGGATATATGGCTTTATCTCTAATTTCAGAATGGGTACCAGGTTCATCTTACACATATGCGTGGGTTGCCATGGATAATCAAAGGTATTTAGCAAAAATGTATAATAACAATAGTGGGTGGTTACCTAAAGTACTATTATCGATACCTGATATTAAATTATATTTGGATGACTTATCTGAATATATTGATGGTGAATCAGAAAAATACAACAATAAAATAAATAAGAATGCTAACTATATTGTTGATTTATATTCAAGTTATACTTATAGAAAATATGGTAAATCAAAAATAATAAAAAAATTTGATTTTGAATTGAAAAATGGGATGGGAATCATTCTGATGCGGGAATAGGGGCTAAAATGGGAATGTTTTATTTTGAAGCATTAGAGGGGCAATCTATAGGAGAAGATTATCCCATTGGCTATGAGGGTGAAACAAAAATGGGTGACTATTTTCGTTTTATTGTTCCAACTATTTATGCAAAGATAGAAGATATTCCTGAAGAGTTAAGAAAATATATTGTAGTCTCTGATAGTCTTGATTTTACCAAAGATAGATTGCTTGATAACAATAAAATTAGCGATTATTTTACTCGCATGTATTCAGAATAAATAATTTTAATTGTTTATTCTTTAATAAAAATATTCTTCTAAACTAAAAACCATCACTTAATATTATTTATTAAAATAATTAGCAAGTGATGGTTTTATTTTTTAATAAAACTAATCATGTTAATAATTAATAAAGAATAGCAATAATTACCTGAACTTTATATTGGCGGAAAGCTAACGATTGATGCGCCTAAAGGTATATCTGAGGATATTAAAGCCCAAAAAGAACAATCATTAGAACAAGTATCAAAGCGGTTATTCAAAGTGATAATGCTTTGGATACATTAACTCAAGCGGTTAAACAATCTTATATCGATCGTATTGAAAAGCTAGAAGCAGAATATCAAAGAGCAGGTGTATCTGGTTCATTTAATGCGGGTGTTGAAAGTGGAAAACTCATTTTTGATCTCGTAGGCTTATTTTCTGGTGGTGTTGGAGTTGCGAAAGGAAGTTCTCAGCTTATAGCTAAGACATCAGCTAAAATAATAGGAAAAACAACAAGAGTTTCATTTCCTGATGGAATAAGTTTCCAAATTGAATTACCAAAACATTTAGCTACAGTAGATAAATTTACTCAGAAAATGGGAATTTCAGGTGGTCATAATGCTAATGTATTTTATAATGTTGTAAAGGATAAAGATTTGAAAATTATAAAAGAGCTCCCAACAAATGTGCGAGGGATAACGTATATTGAATATAAAATACCTGCGAAGCATCCCCAAACCGGAGAAATAACTCATTATAAAGGTAATGGCGCTCAACCTTTTAAAAAAACAATTTATGATCCCAAAGTTTTTTCAGACCAAAAAATACTTGAATTAGGTCAAAAAGCAGCTACAAATGGATATAAGAATGCGTTAGATAAAAATTTGCAATCTTATGATGCAATATCAGAAGGCATTACTTTTAGAGTATATTTAGATAAAGAAACAAAGATAATTACTAACTTCCATCCTAAGTAGGAGCATTATTAATGAAATTTCTATTTGAATTACCCTATGAAAAAAATGAGCCTAGTTGGACTATAAAAAGTTATTTTGATCTTATATATAATGAAGGTTGTTTTTTAGAAGCTGTTTCTAATATTGTTCAAAAAGAGTCTTTTGTCCTTGATGGAATATATTGTTTTTTCCCAGATATGAATAGCGCTGATGTATCTGATCATTTTTTAGGTGTTGAATTTGGAGTAGGATATCCTCTAACAGATAAAGATATTGTTATTGTAAGCGAAGATACTTGTTATCAATATATTAGATTATCTTGTGAAAAGTATTTGTTAATTCATCCTGAAGATAAGATAAAAATTAAAATATTACTATCAAAAAATAGATTAAATCATTTTAGTTTATAAATAAAATTGTAAAATACAAAATAATTTACGTATGGATCATTGGGTAGGTGAGGGAATACCCGACAGTGCAATTATTACATTGAAAACCAATTGTAGTGACGAAGTTTTAGGTGTCTCAATAAAAGAAGCTTTTACGCGTTGTATTAGTCGTAAAGTTTAAATACTTTATTTCTACTGAGACTACTAAATAATTATTCTAATAAATAGAACTAATTAGTATTAACAATATATAGTGATTTTCTACCATATTAACTATAAAAAACAATCAATCAGTAAAGGAATATATATGTATAGCTTACGTTTTTTTATTATTTTATTTTTATTTCTACCTTATTTGTTATTTTCTTTTGTCTATGCAACGAATAAGCCTTCATTGATAAATAGTAAAATTAATCCATTATCTATAATTAGGATCCATGATCGTGTGAATTACATGGTGTCATTAACGGATAATAATGGAGAAACGGTTCAGCATTGGCATTCTGTTGATTGTAAGCAGAACAAAGCTCAGCTTTTATATAAGGATGTATTGAATGAAGAAGGGCTAACCAAAGCTCGCTATTACGGTAATAATTATCTTCGTTATGCACCAGCTCAAGACAATAAGCTGATGACAACAGAAGATATCCGCATGGTTTGTCAATTTCCAATAAAAGAATCGCGATGGGAAAGATTATCTGACATGTCTATCGGCGGTATGACTAACCTTGTTGATACTAATAGTATTCAGCATATTGGTGACATCTTATCAGTGCGCACAGGATATGATTTTGCAGAAACCATCTGGGAACCACCTTATGATGCACCTCTTGAGCTAAAGATTGAGCACTATTTATATAATTGTAAAACTCATCAGGGCGACGCTGTAGTTGCAATGAACCTAGATCGTGAGGGGTACATTACTGATTCGCTGATCACTGATGATATTATTCGTCGTAAAAATAGTTTCAAAATAGATCTTCAAATGAGACAACTTTTCAATCAATTATGTCAGTTACCAGAAGGAAAAACGTTCACTGCTGAGGGACACTTTGTACCTGCTATTAATAAGCCTGTATCAACATTGATGGGGCCAACAATGCCCAATTTAAGTAATAATAATCCGCAATGGCTTAATAAATATCCACTTTCTACAGGAATTAATAATCAAACTCAATCATTGATAAAACCATGGGCACTTCCTCGCTTTAAACAGATCCGTTATACCATAGTAAGCGAATACGGTAAGGTCAATGTACAGTTGGATGCCCAATCGGATGGTTATATACGTAATCTAGAAGATTATGGTATCTGGACAGTACAACGTTTAATGTTGGCTAATCAGTTACAATTAAAGTTTGTTATGTCTATCAGTCACGATATTTCACTACTCCGTAAGTTGCAGACAGATCTGCAATTTCCATTAGTCGTTGGCCAACAATATCAAGCACAGTGGGAAAGTATTGATTCTAAAAAAGAAGTAATAACTTCATCAATACGTTGTAATGTGTTAAGCGAAGGAGATGCAGGTAGTATAGCATCTGAGTTTAGTGGAAAATATCTGTTAGTTCAGTGTGATGAAACTCATGAAGGACAACAGAAAATCAGTAGCAAACAAGCTTGGTTGCAAGATTTTAACGTTTTTGTTCCAGTTACCATGCAAGTAGGTGATAGACTAGAAAGTTCAGTAAAACTGGAAAATATTAATGTAATACGTTAATCAGAAGTTTATTAGAATAAATTTGATTTATGTAAATATTATTTCCAATTAAAAACCATCACTTAATATTATTTCTAAAATAATAACTAAGTAATGGTTTTATTTTTTAATAAAAAGCAACCATGCTAATAATTAACACAGTGTGGCGACAATCACCTGATCGGCATTAAATAAAGCCGTTACGCTGTCATTAATATGCAATTTTTGCTCTTTAACATGCTGATTAGAACAGGTGGCACACACTTCTTGCCCACCTTCTAATGTCACCACTAATTCGCTGTTTTCACTACCCGTCTCAATTTGAGTGAGTGTGCCTGAAAGGGCATTATCATATTGTTGCGCTAAGGATGAGCCTTTTTCAATATTAACCCATGGCGCTTTAATTAAGATCAGTACTTCTTTGCCTTTTTTCAGGCCCAAGCGATCTGCACTTTTTTCTGTTAAGGCAGCACGAATAGTCGTTTTTCTATCTGCAAGTTGCACATTAACATGCTGTTGAACTTGAAGATTATCACGCTCAATAATCGTGCCAAAAAACTGGTTTCTGGCACTCGTTTGTAATGAAAAGCGAGAAATCGCCGCTAAAAGGCTATCAAGAGGGAGTGAATCGTCTTTCAATACATCAAAGGCTTTTTGCTGAATTTGACCTAGCAGATCGTAAAGTTGTAGTAAGCGCTCACAATAATGAGTAAGAGTTGCACCACCACCGCCTTTGCCACCTGTTGCTCTATCAACGAGAAGTTCGTCTGCGAGTTGATTCATTTCATTAATGGCATCCCAAGCACTTTTATAGCTAATGCCTGCCATTTTTGCCCCTTGACTAATTGAACCCGTCGCTTTGATCTGTTTTAACAGCGCAACACGGCGAGGATCGGCAAAGAGCTTATCTTGAAGTTTTAGTGTTAATAATATTTCTGCTTGCATAATGATAGGCTTCTTCTTTTTTGTGTGTTTATCGCATTTTTTGTACCGACACAAAGCGATAATTCTCTAGAATATATACAACTATAGCGTTATTATTCGTTATTCGTGAAGAAATGCCAACTCTGGCTTTCCGAATATACCATGATAAAGAGGTTATCATGCTTGAATTATTGAAAAGTTTAGGGTTTGCTCTCTTGATGGTACCCGTTGTAATGGTACTCATTATGGGCATCATTTATGGTTTGGGTGAAGTGTTTAACCTGATTTCACCAAGTCAGCCAAAAGCAGACAAAAAATCATAAAATCTCCCTCCCTGATTTAGAACAGCCCTCTAATTTTTTAGAGGGCTGTTTT
>NZ_JAEHQE010000032.1:0-28793 GCF_016238545.1 Proteus sp. PR00208
ACTCGCGTAATTTCCTAAAAAAGGGCATCAATTGATGCCCTTTTTATGCGTTGTTTGAAAAAGAACCTATCTCATCACTAGTTTGTTGTAAATTATTGGTGAGATAGGCTCTGATACAACGAATCGAGTCCAGTATCTTGCAGATACGAATGTCATAGAGATATGACACTGTGTCAGATGCAATCATAGTTGATTTTATGGTTAGTCTGATTTGTTTTGCTCTTGCGAGGCAAGCTGGCTATTTATTTACATCATAGTGACAGGTTAATTTATGAGTGCGAATAGCGGAGCTCAAGATAGCAAACGCGGTGGTGATATCGCTAAGTGGATCATTACCGTTTTATTGCTGGCAGTAGCAGTGGGTGGCAACTATCTTTACCGTGAATTTAACCTAGCGTTGCGAGCTTTAGCTGTTGTTGCTTTGTTCGTAGCAGCAGGTGGGATCGCGTTGTGGACAACACAAGGTAAAGCAACGTTAGCATTTGCTCGTGAAGCGCGTATTGAAATGCGTAAAGTAGTATGGCCAACACGTCAAGAAACATTGCAGACAACCCTGATTGTTGCTGCGGTGACGGCTATTGTGTCATTAGTTCTTTGGGGACTGGATGGCATTCTGGTTCGTTTTGTTTCATTTATTACTGGCCTGTGAGGTGTTCATGACTGATTCTCCAAAAAAACGCTGGTATGTCATTCAGGCATTTTCAGGCTTTGAAGGCCGTGTTGCACAGTCTCTGCGTGAACATATCAAATTAAACGAAATGGAAGACTCATTCGGCGAAGTTATGGTTCCAACCGAAGAAGTGGTTGAGATCCGTAGCGGTCAACGTCGCAAAAGTGAGCGTAAATTTTTCCCAGGGTATGTTCTTGTCCAAATGGTCATGAACGATGCAACTTGGCACTTAGTACGTAATGTACCTCGTGTTATGGGATTCATTGGCGGAACGTCAGACAGACCTGCACCAATTAGCGATAAAGAAGTTGATGCGATTATGAATCGCTTACAACAAGTTGGTGATAAACCGCGTCCTAAAACACTGTTTGAACCAGGTGAAATGGTTCGTGTTAGCGATGGTCCATTCGCTGACTTTAATGGTGTTGTTGAAGAAGTTGATTACGAAAAAAGCCGCTTAAAAGTCTCTGTATCAATCTTTGGTCGTGCAACACCAGTTGAATTAGACTTTAGTCAGGTTGAAAAAGGTTAAACCTTTTTACGCTGCTTTCTTGCAAAAGGTGGAAAAGTTATCTACAATTTTCCACCTTTCGTTTTGAGTTGTTTTGTCATAAGACAGAACAAAGTAAAATCGGGGAGCCCTAGCCGGGCGATATACCCAAATTGAGGAATTAATTAATGGCTAAGAAAGTCCAAGCCTATATCAAACTGCAAGTTTCTGCAGGTATGGCTAATCCAAGTCCACCAGTTGGTCCAGCTCTGGGTCAACAAGGTGTTAACATCATGGAATTCTGTAAAGCATTCAACGCTAAAACTGAAAGCGTAGAAAAAGGTTTACCAATTCCTGTTGTTATTACAGTTTATGCTGACCGTTCTTTCACTTTCGTTACCAAAACTCCTCCAGCAGCAGTTCTGCTGAAGAAAGCTGCGGGCGTGAAATCAGGTTCTGGCAAACCGAACAAAGAGAAAGTAGGTAAAATTACTTCTGCTCAAGTTCGTGAAATCGCAGAAACTAAAGCTGCGGACCTGACTGGTGCTGACGTTGAAGCTATGATGCGTTCAATTGCTGGTACTGCTCGTTCCATGGGCCTGGTAGTGGAGGATTAATCTGATGGCTAAACTAACCAAGCGCATGCGCAATATCCGTGAGAAAGTTGAAGTAACTAAACAGTACGAAATTGCTGAAGCTGTTGCTTTACTGAAAGAACTGGCTACTGCTAAATTCGTTGAAAGCGTTGACGTTGCTGTTAACCTTGGCATCGATGCACGTAAATCAGATCAAAACGTTCGTGGTGCAACTGTACTTCCACACGGTACTGGCCGTTCAGTTCGCGTTGCTGTATTCGCACAAGGTGCAAATGCAGAAGCTGCTAAAGAAGCAGGCGCTGAATTAGTCGGTATGGACGACTTAGCTGCTAAAGTTAAAGCTGGCGAAATGGACTTTGACGTTGTTATCGCATCTCCAGATGCAATGCGCGTTGTAGGTCAATTAGGTCAAATCCTTGGCCCACGTGGCTTAATGCCAAACCCGAAAGTGGGTACTGTAACTCCTAACGTTGCTGAAGCAGTTAAAAATGCTAAAGCTGGTCAGGTTCGTTACCGTAACGACAAAAATGGTATTATCCATACCACTATCGGTAAAGTTGATTTCAACGAAGCACAGTTGAAAGAAAACTTAGAAGCTCTGCTGGTTGCTCTGAAAAAAGCAAAACCATCAGCAGCGAAAGGCGTTTATATCAAGAAAGTAAGCCTGTCTACCACTATGGGTGCAGGTGTTGCGATTGATCAAGCTAGCTTAAGCGCGACAGTTTAATCTTAGATTAGACTAAAGTCATAAAAGACTTTACCTTGGCGTCAAATTTGTATAGAATTTGACGCCTTGAGTTTAGCTATGTTGTATTTTATTCAAGTCGACATAACTAAATTCTCTGAATTTCGGTTGGAGTCTGGCCTATCCAGACCCCGTCCAAGACCGCAGGTGTAAGTAATTACTTAATTTTCCTGCGTAGACGGTGAGAGAGCCAATAAAGAATTATATATTCTGGATTCTACTCACCGTGTTTTAGCGCTTATACCATTGTGGTAATAAGTGATGTGAGTCCCGAGTTTTTACTCGGTTAATCCAGGAGCAAGAAGCTAATGGCACTAAATCTTCAAGACAAACAAGCGATTGTTGCTGAAGTCAGCGAAGTTGCCAAAGGTGCGCTTTCTGCAGTTGTTGCGGATTCCCGTGGCGTTACTGTAGCTAAAATGACCGAACTGCGTAAAGCATGTCGTGAAGCTGGCGTTACTGTACGTGTAGTACGTAACACACTTCTGCGTCGTGCTGTTGAAGGTACTTCTTATGAAGTACTGAAAGATGCATTTGTTGGTCCAACCTTGATTGCATTTTCTGCTGAACATCCGGGCGCTGCTGCTCGTCTGTTCAAAGATTTCGCGAAAGCGAACCCAGCATTCGAGATTAAAGCGGCTGCCTTTGAAGGTGAGTTTATCCCAGGTTCGAACATCGATCGTCTGGCTACACTCCCAACTTACGATGAAGCAATCGCACGCCTGATGGCAACCATGAAAGAAGCCTCTGCAGGCAAATTGGTTCGCACTCTGGCTGCTCTGCGCGATCAGAAAGAAGCTGCTTAATAGCCAATTTCTTCGTTGCTTTATTTACGTATAAACTTTTTCTGAATTTTAGGAACACTTGTTATGTCTATTTCTAAAGACGATATCTTAAACGCAGTTGCTGAAATGTCTGTAATGGACGTTGTTGAACTGATCTCTATGATGGAAGAAAAATTCGGTGTATCTGCTGCTGCAGCTGTTGCTGTTGCTGCGGGTCCAGCAGAAGCTGCTGAAGAGAAAACTGAATTTGACGTTATCCTGAAAGCTATCGGCGGTAACAAAGTAGCAGTAATCAAAGCAGTACGTGGCGCTACCGGTCTTGGCCTGAAAGAAGCTAAAGACTTAGTAGAATCTGCACCAGCAGCTCTTAAAGAAGGCGTAAGCAAAGATGATGCTGAAGCTCTGAAGAAAGCTCTGGAAGAAGCAGGCGCTGAGGTTGAAGTTAAATAATTTAACTTCCCAGAGTGCAGCCTAACGGCTGATGGCTGGTGATTTTTTGGTCACCAGCCTTTTTGCGCTGTAAGGTAAGAGTCACTTTTTCACACTTTTTTGGTGTCTCATTACTTCAATATTTTTTGCTATTGACGACTTAATATACTGTGTTAGTCACTACGATCCACGTTCTCGAAAGCTCGGTAGTGATCTTGGCACAATGAAATGATTTAAGAGTAATAGCAATAAATATTCGGAAAATAGTTGTTTTCCTACCTACAAAAAAACAGTGTTTGCAGAATGTCGAGCCATCCTTAAAGTTAAGGACAGGCAGAGTGGGTCACTTTTCAGCGAGCTGAGGAACCCTATGGTTTACTCCTATACCGAGAAAAAACGTATTCGTAAGGATTTTGGTAAACGTCCACAAGTTCTGGATGTTCCCTATCTCCTTTCTATCCAACTTGACTCGTTCCAGAAGTTCATCGAGCAAGATCCTGATGGTCAAAACGGTCTGGAAGCAGCTTTCCGCTCCGTATTTCCTATCCAAAGCTACAGTGGTAATGCTGAATTACAATATGTCAGCTACCGCTTAGGCGAGCCTGTTTTTGATGTTAAAGAATGTCAGATCCGCGGTGTAACTTATTCTGCACCTCTGCGTGTAAAACTGCGTCTGGTCATTTATGAACGTGAAGCCCCAGAAGGCACCGTTAAAGACATCAAAGAACAAGAAGTCTATATGGGTGAAATCCCATTAATGACCGATAATGGTACCTTTGTTATCAATGGTACTGAGCGTGTTATCGTTTCCCAGTTACACCGTAGCCCTGGTGTGTTCTTTGATAGTGACAAAGGTAAAACACACTCTTCAGGTAAGGTACTGTATAACGCACGTATTATCCCTTATCGTGGCTCATGGTTAGACTTCGAATTCGACCCTAAAGATAACCTTTTTGTCCGTATTGACCGTCGCCGTAAATTACCTGCGACTATCATTTTACGCGCAATGAATTACAGCACTGAAGAAATCTTAGGATTATTCTTCGAAAAAACATTGTTTGAAATCAGCAACAACAAGCTGATGATGACATTAGTGCCTGAACGTCTGCGTGGTGAAACTGCTTCATTTGATATTGAAGCAAACGGCAAAGTGTATGTCGAAAAAGGCCGTCGTATTACCGCTCGCCATATTCGTCAATTAGAAAAAGAGCAAGTTGACCGCATTGAAGTACCTGTTGAATACATTGCAGGTAAAGTGGTTGCTCGTGACTATATTGATGAAGCGACAGGTGAACTGATTTGTGCTGCTAACATGGAAATCTCTTTAGATGTGTTAGCACGCTTAAGTCAAGCTGGTCATAAAACGATTGAAACTCTGTTTACCAATGACTTAGATCATGGTGCTTATATTTCAGAAACTGTTCGCGTCGATCCTACAAACGATCGTTTAAGCGCATTAGTTGAAATCTATCGCATGATGCGTCCTGGTGAACCACCTACACGCGAAGCAGCAGAAAATTTATTTGAGAACTTATTCTTCTCTGAAGATCGTTATGATCTGTCTGCTGTTGGTCGTATGAAGTTCAACCGTTCTTTAGGCCGTGACGAAGTTGAAGGTTCTGGCATCCTAAGCCAAGAAGATATCATTGAAGTAATGAGAAAACTGATTGATATCCGTAATGGTAAAGGTGAAGTGGATGATATTGACCACTTAGGTAACCGTCGTATTCGTTCTGTTGGCGAAATGGCTGAAAACCAATTCCGTGTTGGTCTGGTGCGTGTTGAACGTGCAGTTAAAGAGCGTCTATCTTTAGGCGATCTTGATGCATTAATGCCACAAGATATGATCAACGCAAAACCGATTTCTGCTGCTGTCAAAGAATTCTTTGGTTCTAGCCAGTTATCACAGTTTATGGATCAGAATAACCCGCTATCAGAAATTACGCACAAACGTCGTATTTCTGCATTAGGCCCTGGTGGTTTGACCCGTGAACGTGCAGGCTTCGAAGTTCGAGACGTACACCCAACCCACTACGGTCGTGTGTGCCCAATCGAAACACCTGAAGGTCCAAACATCGGTCTTATCAACTCATTATCTGTTTATGCACAGACTAATGAGTACGGTTTCCTAGAAACGCCTTACCGTGTTGTTGAAAACAATGCCGTAACAGATGAAATTCACTATCTGTCTGCAATCGAAGAAGGTAACTTCATCATTGCTCAGGCTAACTCCGTATTAGACGATGACAATCACTTCGTTGAAGAATTAGTTACTTGCCGTCATAAAGGTGAGTCAAGCTTATTTAGTCGTGACCAAGTTCAGTACATGGACGTTTCAACCCAACAGGTTGTTTCTGTCGGTGCTTCACTGATCCCATTCCTTGAACACGATGACGCCAACCGTGCATTGATGGGTGCGAACATGCAACGTCAGGCTGTTCCTACACTTCGTGGTGATAAACCACTGGTAGGTACAGGTATGGAACGTGCGGTAGCGGTTGACTCCGGTGTTACTGCGGTTGCTAAACGTGGTGGTGTTGTTCAGTATGTTGATGCTTCTCGTATCGTTATCAAAGTTAACGAAGAAGAGACTTACGCTGGTGAAGCGGGCATCGATATCTACAGCTTGACTAAATACACTCGTTCTAACCAGAACACATGTATTAACCAAACTCCTTGCGTATCTTTAGGTGAACCTGTTGATCGTGGTGACGTGTTAGCCGATGGTCCTTCAACAGACCTTGGTGAGTTAGCATTAGGTCAAAACATGCGCGTGGCATTTATGCCATGGAATGGTTATAACTACGAGGACTCTATCCTTGTATCTGAACGTGTTGTTCAAGAAGATCGTTTCACTACTATCCATATTCAAGAACTTGCTTGTGTCTCTCGTGATACTAAGTTAGGGCCTGAAGAGATCACTGCTGATATCCCGAACGTCGGTGAAGCAGCGTTATCTAAACTGGATGAATCAGGTATCGTTTATATCGGTGCTGAAGTGAAAGGTGGTGACATTCTGGTTGGTAAAGTAACACCTAAAGGTGAAACTCAACTGACTCCAGAAGAGAAACTGCTGCGTGCTATCTTCGGTGAAAAAGCGTCTGATGTTAAAGATTCTTCTCTGCGTGTTCCTAATGGTGTGTCTGGTACAGTTATCGACGTACAAGTCTTCACCCGTGATGGCGTAGAAAAAGATAAACGTGCATTAGAAATCGAAGAATCACAGTTACGTGAAGTTAAAAAAGACTTAACTGAAGAACTGCGTATCTTTGAAGCTGGTCTATTCGCTCGTATCCGTGGTGTTCTGATTGCTGGCGGTATTGAAGCTGAGAAATTAGATAAATTACCTCGTGAACGTTGGTTAGAGCTGGGTATTGCGGATGAAGAGAAGCAAAACCAGTTAGAACAATTAGCAGAACAGTATGATGAACTGAAAGCTGAGTTCGCGAAGAAACTGGAAGCTAAACGTCGTAAAATCACTCAAGGTGATGATTTAGCACCAGGCGTGCTGAAAATCGTTAAGGTTTACCTGGCTGTTAAACGTCAGATCCAACCTGGTGATAAGATGGCGGGTCGTCATGGTAACAAGGGTGTTATCTCTAAGATTAACCCAATTGAAGATATGCCATACGATGAAAACGGCAATCCAGTAGACCTCGTATTGAACCCACTGGGTGTACCATCACGTATGAACATCGGTCAGATCCTTGAAACTCACTTGGGTATGGCTGCTAAAGGTATCGGTGATAAGATCAACGCGATGCTGAAACAGCAACAAGAAGTTGCTAAATTACGTGAATTTATCCAGAAAGCTTACGATCTGGGTATGGCACCTCGTCAGAAAGTTGATCTGGACACCTTCAGCGATGAAGAAGTGTTACGTCTGGCTGAAAACCTGAAAAAAGGTATGCCAACCGCAACACCAGTGTTCGATGGTGCAGAAGAAATGGAAATTAAAGAGATGCTGAAATTAGCTGATCTTCCAACTTCTGGTCAGATTACACTTTTCGATGGTCGTACAGGTGAACAATTTGAGCGTCCAGTAACTGTTGGTTACATGTACATGCTGAAACTGAACCACTTAGTTGATGACAAGATGCACGCCCGTTCTACTGGTTCGTACAGCTTGGTTACTCAGCAACCTCTTGGTGGTAAAGCACAGTTTGGTGGACAGCGTTTCGGGGAGATGGAAGTGTGGGCACTGGAAGCATACGGTGCAGCTTATACTCTTCAAGAAATGCTTACTGTTAAGTCGGATGACGTTAACGGTCGTACCAAAATGTACAAAAACATCGTTGATGGTAACCATCAGATGGAACCAGGTATGCCAGAGTCGTTCAACGTATTGTTGAAAGAGATCCGTTCACTGGGTATCAACATCGAATTGGAAGACGAATAACGGATTCCATATAGACAGACTGCTAGAAATGGCAGTCTGTCAAACAGTGACTACACTGGTTTAAAGGGGTGAATGACAGGGGTCATTTGCCTGGCAGGTCTAACTCCGACAGGAGCCATTTCGTGAAAGACTTATTAAAGTTTCTGAAAGCGCAAACCAAGACCGAAGAGTTTGATGCGATCAAAATTGCTCTGGCATCACCTGATATGATCCGTTCATGGTCATTTGGTGAAGTTAAAAAGCCAGAAACAATTAACTACCGTACGTTCAAACCAGAGCGTGACGGTCTTTTCTGTGCCCGTATTTTCGGACCAGTAAAAGATTACGAATGTTTGTGTGGTAAATACAAACGTTTAAAACACCGTGGTGTTATCTGTGAGAAGTGTGGCGTTGAAGTTACACAAACTAAAGTTCGTCGTGAACGTATGGGTCACATCGAATTAGCTTCTCCAGTTGCTCACATTTGGTTCTTGAAATCACTGCCGTCCCGTATCGGTCTGCTGCTGGATATGCCACTGCGCGATATTGAACGTGTACTGTATTTCGAATCTTATGTTGTTGTTGAAGGCGGGATGACTAGCCTTGAGCGTGGACAAATCTTAACAGAAGAGCAATATCTTGATGCATTAGAAGAATTCGGTGACGAATTCGATGCGAAGATGGGTGCAGAAGCTGTTCAGAACTTGTTACAGAGCATGGATCTGGAACAAGAGTGTGAAACGCTGCGTGAAGAGTTAAATGAAACTAACTCTGAAACTAAACGTAAGAAACTGACTAAACGTATCAAGTTACTTGAAGCATTCATGCAATCAGGCAATAAACCTGAGTGGATGATCTTAACTGTACTGCCTGTGTTACCACCAGACTTACGTCCATTGGTTCCACTTGATGGCGGTCGTTTTGCGACTTCAGACCTGAACGATTTATATCGTCGTGTGATCAACCGTAACAACCGTTTAAAACGCCTGCTTGATTTAGCAGCACCAGACATTATCGTACGTAACGAAAAACGTATGTTACAAGAGTCTGTGGATGCGTTATTAGATAACGGTCGTCGTGGTCGTGCGATTACGGGTTCTAACAAACGTCCTCTGAAATCTTTGGCTGATATGATCAAAGGTAAACAAGGTCGTTTCCGTCAAAACCTGTTAGGTAAACGTGTTGACTATTCTGGTCGTTCTGTAATCACCGTTGGTCCATACCTGCGTCTGCATCAGTGTGGTCTACCGAAGAAAATGGCTCTTGAGTTATTCAAACCATTTATTTACGGAAAACTGGAAACCCGTGGTTTAGCGACAACAATCAAAGCCGCTAAAAAAATGGTTGAGCGTGAAGAAGCGGTTGTTTGGGATATCTTAGATGAAGTTATCCGCGAACACCCAGTGATGCTGAACCGTGCACCAACACTTCACCGTTTAGGTATTCAGGCATTTGAACCAATCCTTATTGAAGGTAAAGCTATTCAGTTACACCCACTCGTTTGTGCGGCATATAACGCCGACTTCGATGGTGACCAAATGGCGGTTCACGTACCATTGACATTAGAAGCACAGTTAGAAGCTCGTGCGCTGATGATGTCAACAAACAACATTCTGTCTCCAGCAAGTGGTGACCCAATCATCGTTCCTTCACAGGACGTTGTATTAGGTCTGTACTACATGACTCGTGACTGCATCAATGCCAAAGGTGAAGGCATGGTGTTAAGTGGTCCTAAAGAAGCTGAACGCGTTTATCGCGCAGGTTTAGCCTCTTTACACGCACGCGTTAAAGTACGTATCACTGAAGAGATCAAAGATGGCGAAGGTAACATCACCACTGAAACTAGCTTAAAAGACACAACTGTCGGCCGAGCTATTTTATGGATGATCGTACCAAAAGGCCTACCTTACGCGCTGGTTAACCAACCATTAGGTAAGAAAGCAATTTCTAAAATGCTGAATACCTGTTATCGCGTATTGGGCTTGAAGCCAACAGTTATTTTTGCTGACCAAATCATGTATACCGGTTTTGCTTACGCAGCACGTTCAGGTGCTTCAGTAGGTATCGATGATATGGTTATCCCTGCGAAAAAAGCAGAGATCATTGCAGAAGCAGAAGCAGAAGTTGCAGAAATTCAGGAACAGTTCCAATCCGGTCTGGTAACAGCGGGCGAACGTTACAACAAAGTTATCGATATTTGGGCTGCGGCGAATGAGCGCGTAGCAAAAGCGATGATGGAAAACCTGTCTACTGAAACCGTTATTAACCGTAATGGTGAAGAAGAACAACAAGTATCTTTCAACAGCATCTTTATGATGGCTGACTCCGGTGCTCGTGGTTCTGCAGCTCAGATTCGTCAGTTAGCAGGTATGCGTGGTTTGATGGCTAAGCCAGATGGCTCAATCATCGAAACACCTATTACAGCAAACTTCCGTGAAGGTCTGAACGTACTCCAGTACTTCATCTCAACTCACGGTGCTCGTAAAGGTCTTGCGGATACCGCACTGAAAACAGCAAACTCCGGTTACTTGACTCGTCGTTTAGTTGACGTTGCACAAGACTTAGTCGTAACAGAAGACGACTGTGGTACAACCGAAGGTGTTATGATGACTCCGGTTATCGAAGGTGGTGATGTTAAAGAACCACTGCGTGAACGTGTATTAGGTCGTGTGGCTGCAGAAGATATTCTGAAACCAGGTACTGCCGATATTCTTGTTCCACGTAACACCCTGTTAAACGAAAAACTGTGTGACTTGTTAGAAGAAAACTCAGTTGACAGCGTGAAAGTACGTTCAGTTGTAACCTGTAACACAGACTTCGGTGTGTGTGCTAATTGTTATGGTCGTGACCTTGCTCGTGGTCATATCATTAACAAAGGTGAAGCTATCGGTGTTATCGCGGCACAGTCAATCGGTGAACCAGGTACACAGTTAACGATGCGTACGTTCCACATCGGTGGTGCGGCATCTCGTGCGGCAGCAGAATCTAGCATTCAAGTACGTAACAAAGGTACTCTGAAGCTGTTTAATGCGAAGTTCATTACTAATACTGCTGGTAAATTAGTTATCACTTCTCGTAACACAGAATTACGTTTAATTGACGAATTCGGTCGTACGAAAGAGAGCTATAAAGTACCTTACGGTGCTCAATTAGCGAAGGGTGATGGCGAAGCGGTTAACGGTGGCGAAACTGTTGCTAACTGGGATCCACATACAATGCCAGTTGTGAGTGAAGTATCTGGTATCATCCGTTTTGCAGACATGGTTGATGGTCAAACTATCACACGTCAAACAGATGAATTAACAGGTCTTTCTTCACTGGTTGTTCTGGATTCAGCAGAGCGTACAGGTAGCGGTAAAGATTTACGTCCAGCATTACGCATCACTGATGCACAAGGTAATGACGTATTAATCCCGAATACTGATATGCCAGCACAGTACTTCCTGCCAGGTAAAGCGATTGTTCAGTTAGACGATGGCATTACAATTAACGCAGGTGACACTTTAGCGCGTATTCCACAAGAATCTGGCGGTACTAAAGATATCACCGGTGGTCTGCCACGCGTTGCTGACTTGTTTGAAGCTCGTCGTCCGAAAGAGCCTGCAATCCTTGCTGAAATCAGCGGTATTGTTTCGTTCGGTAAAGAGACTAAAGGTAAACGTCGTCTAGTTATTTCTCCATTAGACGGTAGCGATGCATACGAAGAGATGATCCCTAAATGGCGTCAACTTAACGTATTCGAGGGTGAGGTTGTGGAACGCGGTGATGTTATTTCCGATGGTCCAGAATCACCACACGACATTCTGCGCTTACGTGGTGTTCATGCGGTTACTCGCTATATCACTAACGAAGTACAGGAAGTTTACCGTTTACAAGGCGTTAAGATTAACGATAAACACATCGAAGTTATCGTTCGTCAGATGCTACGTAAAGTTACCATTGAGAACGCAGGAAGCTCTGAGTTCCTCGAAGGCGAACAGGTTGAATACGCTCGCGTTAAAGTTTCAAACCGTGTTCTGGAAGATGATGGTAAAGTACCAGCAACGTATGCTCGTGACCTGTTAGGTATCACGAAAGCATCTCTGGCAACTGAATCCTTCATCTCTGCTGCATCGTTCCAAGAAACAACTCGTGTTCTGACGGAAGCTGCGGTAGCGGGTAAACGTGATGAATTACGTGGCTTGAAAGAAAACGTTATTGTTGGTCGCTTGATCCCAGCTGGTACTGGATATGCGTATCACCAAGATCGTATGAAGCGTCGTCAATCACAACTGCCGACAGATGAAACTGAAACAACAATCAGTGCTGATGAAGCATCTGCTAACTTAGCAGAATTACTGAATGCTGGTTTTGGTGGATTAAAAGACTAAAATCTAATTTAGATTAGATTGAAATGCCCTCCATTGTGAGGGCATTTTTTGTTTCTGTTCTACATAAGTAGGCGAAATGATGAGAATAATATCTAAGATTTTGATTATTCTATGTTTTATTTTTACTGGATTTGCTTCAGCAGTGCCTTATGAAAGAGGTATTCCAACAGAAGCTCAATGGGATTTAAAAACGCCCATTACAACATTGATGCAACTTCGCCAACAAAAAACGTTATATGCGTTTGTGGGGGATAAATTGCAACCTGTTGCAGAACTTTTTCCTAACCAAGGTTTTTATGCATCAGTTACAGAGGGTGATTACCACAAAATACAATTTGGGAATGCTCAAGGTTATCTTGAAGCGGGCTATCTAGAAGATGGCTATTTTGAAGATATTGCCTCAATGAAACCAGATAAGAAAATACGTTTCTTATCAGATCGCACGAAGAAAGCAGATTATCCTATCTACGAATATTTAATTACGACAAAAAATACTCCTATCTATAGTGATAAAGATATTACTAGTCCACAAATAGCGACACTCTTACCCAATTTACGTTACCCCGTGTTATCTCGCACAATAAAAGAAGGTACTAATGGAAGTAAAATCAATTGGTTTGAAATCTCTTTAGGTGATCGCTTAGGTTATATTTCATCAAGGGATGTAAAGCCTGACTTAGGGATACCAGTACTTACTTATCACCATATTCTTAAAACTACGGAAAACCATAATTTTCGTCATACATCAACAACAACATCATTAACTGCATTTACAGAGCAGATGAATTATTTAAAAGAAGCTGGATATGAAACGCTTTCGCTCAATCAAGTTGCTGGCTATTTAAATAAGAGTGTTAATTTGCCAGGCAAAGCTGTTGCATTAACATTTGATGATGGTTTGCAATCCGTTTATCGTTATGCTTATCCTCTTTTAAAAGAAAATGGTCAACGAGCAACACTATTTGTTATCTCATCACGAATAAAATCCAAAACACCTAAGTGGGCACCTAATTCATTACAATTTATGAGTTGGCAATCACTCAAATCGAGTCGTGATGTTTTTGATATTCAATCACATTCCCATTTTTTACATCGTTTAGATAATAATAAAAAACCTATTATTTTTAGCCGTCAGTCCCACACAATTATATTAGACTTACAACGCTCACAACGTGTATTGCGATTATTAAATCCACATCAATATGCCTTTGCATATCCTTTCGGTGGATATAATCAAAGGGCAATTACTGCAGTCAAAGCGTCTGGTATGGCATTGGCGGTGACAACTCAACAAGGAAAAGTTCGTTTAGGTGATCCTCCTTTTGAATTAAAACGGCTCTATGCTTTGAGTACAGATCCTATTGAGAAATTTGCGAGGATGGTGGGTAATGATGAATATGAAGTCGTTAATAAAAATATCGTTGTTGATAAATAATTAAAAATAAAATTTATAATCTTAAAAAATACCTTTGATATTTATTAAAGGTATTTTTTATTCCTCTATTACCAATTCAGTTAAGATCAATAAATAACTTATATTTTTCAGATAATTATGATGATTTTTTAGTGATAAAAATTTATTTTTTTCTGTAAGCTGGCAATCCAAATTCAGTATGGAGCTAGTTATGAAAAAGCCTATATCTATATCTTCTTATGATTCTGCATTTAAACGCTTTATGATGAATGTCAGTAATGCGAAAGATTTCTTCTTTGTTCATTTACCAGAGGAATTAAAAAGTCATTGTGATTTTTCGACGTTACAATTACAAAATTCTTCTTTCATCGATATTAAATTACGTTCTCGTATGTCTGATATTTTGTATTTAGTCAAAACAAAAGAGGGTGATATTCCTATTTATTTACTGATAGAGCATCAATCTAGACCAGATAAAATGATAGCTTGGCGCATGATGAATTATGCATTTTCCACTATGAATCAACATTTACAGCAAGGTTATAAATCGTTGCCTCTCGTTGTTCCTATTTTGTTTTATCATGGCAAGAACAAACCTTATCCTTTTCCTGTTAATTGGATGTCATGCTTTCCACTTACTTCACTTGCTAATAAGCTTTATTCTAATAATTTCTCTTTAATTGATTTGACTTCAATTGATGATGATATTTTGCTGACACATAAAAAAGCGGCGGTAATGGAAATTGCAATGAAGTATGTTAATAGTTGTCATGATCTTAATAAGATTGCAATGCTTCTATCAAAAGCAATAAATCAGAAAAACTGCAGAGATGAGGACACGATTATTGTCGTAGAATATTTATTCTCAATTCTGGATGCATCAGACTTTGAATTTGTTATCAATAAAATAGTTGAACAGCTAGATAGCCACAGAGAGGTGATTATGAATATAGCGTGGAGATTAGAAAATAAAGGGTTTGAATTAGGTAAAACGGAAGGTATTGAGATTGGTAAAAAAATAGTACAAATAGAATTAGCTCAAAATTTATTAAAAGAGAATTTTGATCTTTCATTGATCGAAAAAATATCAGGTTTGAGTATGCAAGAACTTGAAGAATTAGCAGTATAAGAATTAAGTTAATTATTTTATATAATATTAAATTAAAAATATCCTAAGACATTATTTATAATCTTTTATTTTTCTTTAATTATTTTAAGTTTATTACATGTTATTTTTATTGAGTTATTTAATAAAAACCGCCTTTATTATTTTTAATTAAATTAATTAAAAGCGGTTTTATATTATTCAAATTTTAATTAACGACCCAAGTAATTATCCCAATCTTTCCATACAGGTTGTAATCCTCGCTCTTTTAATACGTTAATAACATCATTTACATGGCGATTATCATTAGGTGAAAACTGTTCTAGCTCTTCATGACTATCAGAATATCCACCGGGTTGGGTTTTAGATCCTGCGCTAATATTATTAATTGCTAACGGCACTGTGTTATCGCGAAAATAAGGAGATTCTCGTGTTGAAAGTGAAAGCTCAACGTCTGGTGCCAAAATGCGAAAAGCACAGATCAATTGAACTAATTCAGCTTCACTCATTACCGATGCAGGGCTAAGCCCACCAGCGCAAGGACGTAAACGAGGAAAAGAGATAGAGTAACGGCTTTTCCAATAGCGTTTTTGTAAGAACAAGAGATGTTCTGCCACCATATAACAATCGCTACGCCACTGGCTTGAAAGGCCAATCAACGCACCTAAACCAATTTTATCAATTCCTGCTTGCCCTAATCTATCAGGTGTTTGTAGTCGCCAATGGAAATCTTGTTTTTTACCTTTTAGATGATGAAGCTGATAAGTTGGTTCATGATAGGTTTCTTGATAAACCATCACGCCATCAATACCTAGTGTTTTTAATTCTGCATACTCTTCTGTTGCAAGAGGTTGTACTTCCATCATTAATGAACTGAAATTTTCTCGAATAAGAGGGATATATTGGCGAAAATAATCCATACCCACTTTTCTTTGGTGCTCTCCAGTCACTAATAACAAGCTATCAAAACCTAATTGCCTGATGCTATTGCATTCAGCGATGATTTCATTTTCATTTAATGTTTTACGTTTAATGGCATTACTCATTGAAAAACCACAATAAGTACAGTCATTCGCACATAAATTAGAAAGATAAAGCGGCACATACAATCCCACTACATTACCAAAACGTTGTCGAGTGAGTTGCTGAGCACGTTGTGCCATAGGCTCTAAATAATGGCGACCCGCAGGCGAAATTAGCGCCATAAAATCATCAAGTGTAAGGGAATGGCGATTTAATGCGGCTTCAACATCCGCATTGGTTTTACTATTGAGTTTTAATGTAATGTCATCCCAGTCGAGTTGTTGCCAATAATCAGAAAAAGTGTCCATTAGAATGCCCCTAAGTATTGGGTTAATGGACTAGAGGCTTGCGCTTGCATATTCACAGCTGAAGCAGGTGTCGTAAGTCCTGATTGTCGAGCAAGTTCACCAGCATCAAGCGCTGCTTTAAATGCTTGCGCCATTAGAATAGGATTTTTGGCAACAGCAATTGCGGTATTAACTAATACTGCATCAGCACCTAACTCTAAAGCTTCGAGGGCATGACTTGGTGCACCAATACCAGCATCAACAACAACAGGAATTGAGGCTTGTTCAATGATAATTCGTAGGAAATCACGAGTCTGTAAGCCTTGATTTGAGCCAATAGGAGAGCCTAATGGCATTACAGCTGCACAGCCAACTTCTTCTAAACGACGACATAAAACAGGATCAGCACTGCAATAAGGTAAAACAACAAAACCTTCTTTAACGAGGATTTCAGCGGCTTTAAGTGTTTCAATAGGATCAGGTAATAAATATTTAGTGTCAGGATGAATTTCTAATTTTACCCAATGGGTGCCAAAGGCTTCTTTGGCTAAACGAGCCGCAAAAACAGCTTCTTGTGCTGTTTTTGCACCAGATGTATTAGGTAATAATTTTACCCCTAATGATTTAAGTGGTGCGATTAAGTCATCATTACCATTCTTTAAATCCACACGCTTCATTGCCATGGTTACTAATTGGCTACCCGAAGCCTTAATGGCTTCTGTCATTAGCGTTGGTGTTGCAAATTTTCCTGTGCCTGTAAAAAGTCTAGATGTGAATGTTGTATCAGCAATTTTTAACATATCAGCCCCCTGCAATTGCTTGGAAGAGAAGAATAGTATCGCCATCATTAATAAAATGTGTTTCCCAATTTTCACGGGGAACAATGGTTTCATTGACAGCAAGCGCCACACCGATGTGTGGCTGTTCTAACTGAATAAGGAGCTGACAGATAGTGACAGGCATATCCAGAGAATATTGTTCGTCATTTACGGTAATGTTCATGCTACCTCTCGACAAACAGGACATGTTTTTGATGGTGTTAAATGCAAAGTACTCCAATTTTGTTTTCTACCATCAAAAAGGCGAAGTTTCCCACTTAGAGAACAAGGTAAGCCTGAGAGTAATTTGATTGCTTCAAGGGCTTGAAGTGTGCCAATAACCCCAACAACAGGCCCTAATATACCTGCTGTTTTGCAGTTTCTTTGTGGCTCAGTTTCATCAGGATAAAGACAGTGATAGCAACCGTGAATAAAAGGAGGTTCAAATACCATAAGCTGACCACTAAAGCCCACGGCACTGCCACTAATAAGCGGCGTTTGCTGTGCGACACAAGCACGGTTAATCGCTTGACGAGTGAGCATGTTATCGGTGCAATCTAAAACTAAATCGACCTCTTTAACTAATTTAGATAATGAATCATCATTAATACGTTGTTTATAAGAGGTAATTTTTATATCTGGATTTAGTGCAAGTAGAGACTGCTTTGCGATCTCTGATTTGGCATCGGGAATATCTTGAGTGCGATAAAGAATTTGACGCTGTAGATTAGAAACATGTAACTCATCATCATCCACTAAAATAAGCTCACCAATACCTGCACCAGCAAGATAAAGTGATGCGGGAGAGCCTAATCCACCAAGCCCAATAATCAATACCTTTGCTTGTTGAAGCTTGTTTTGACCTTCTAAGCCAATATCTTCTAACATCACTTGTCGGCTATAACGCATAAAATCATTATCATTTAGCATGATGGTTTTCCTTCCACTAATTCTAATAATTTACGAGTCACTTGTTGCCAATCTGGTGCTTTTGTTATTGCACTGACTAAGGCAACGCTCCCCACCCCAGTTGCAACAACATCAGGTACTCTTTCTAGTGAGATCCCACCAATAGCAACAGTTGGAAAATCAGGTGTCTGTTCTACTTGATGTTTGAGTGCCTTCAATCCTTGAGGTTTAGATGGCATATCTTTGGTCGTTGTTGGAAATATATGCCCTAATGCGATGTAAGATGGACGTAATGTTTTCGCTCTTTGTAATTCAACTTCGTCATGAGTGGAAATACCAAGGCGTAATCCTGATTGTTTAATGGCATTAAGATCAGCAATATCGAGATCTTCTTGACCAAGATGAACACCATAAGCGTGATGTTTAATGGCGAGTTGCCAGTAATCGTTGATAAACAGTCTTGCGTGATACTGTTTGCCCAGTTTTATCGCTTCGATGATCTCTTGTTCAACGTCGTCTGGCTGTTTATCTTTTATGCGTAATTGCAGGGTGGTAACGCCTATTTTTAATAGGCGTTCGATCCATTCAACAGAATCAACAACAGGATAAAGCCCAAGCTTTTTTTCTGTTAATGCAAAAGGTGTATTAGAGGATCTGTTCATTTTCAGTCACCTCAACACTGGCGATTTCTGCACTGTGGTATAACTCACTTCCATGCTCTTTAAAGGCTTGAGACATTTGCTCCATACCTGCCGCATAATCGCGTACTTCTTGTGTTATCTTCATTGAGCAGAATTTAGGACCACACATCGAACAGAAATGAGCGACTTTTCCTGAAGCCTGAGGTAGCGTTTCATCGTGATATTGACGTGCAGTTTCAGGATCAAGAGCCAAGTTAAATTGGTCTTCCCATCTAAATTCAAAGCGCGCTTTCGACATTGCATTATCACGAATTTGAGCGCCGGGGTGTCCTTTTGCTAAATCGGCTGCATGAGCGGCGATTTTATAAGTGATAAGACCTTGTTTCACATCTTCTTTATTAGGTAAACCAAGGTGTTCTTTTGGCGTAACATAACAGAGCATTGCGCAACCAAACCAGCCAATCATTGCTGCACCAATACCTGATGTGAAGTGATCGTAACCCGGCGCAATATCTGTAGTGAGAGGGCCTAATGTATAAAATGGTGCTTCATGACAATGTTCCAATTCCTCTGTCATATTGCGGCGGATCATCTGCATTGGAACGTGGCCAGGGCCTTCTATCATGACTTGAACGTCATACTCCCATGCAATTTTTGTCAGTTCACCTAGAGTATGTAATTCAGAAAATTGTGCTTCATCATTGGCATCTTGAATCGAACCCGGTCTTAATCCATCTCCCAGTGAGAGGGAAACGTCATAAGCGGTACAAATTTCACAGATTTCACGGAAATGTTCGTAGAGGAAATTCTCTTTATGATGTGATAAACACCATTTTGCCATTATCGAACCGCCACGAGACACTATGCCCGTTAGGCGTTTTGCTGTCATTGGCACATAACGTAACAATACACCTGCATGAATAGTAAAATAATCAACCCCTTGTTCTGCTTGTTCAAGCAAGGTATCTCGGAACATTTCCCAAGTGAGATCTTCAGCAATACCGTTAACTTTCTCGAGTGCTTGATAAATTGGAACTGTACCAATAGGAACAGGGCTATTACGAATGATCCACTCACGCGTTTCATGAATATAACGGCCCGTTGAGAGATCCATTACGGTATCCGCTCCCCAGCGTGTAGACCAAATTAGCTTTTCAACTTCTTCTTCAATTGAGGAGGTGACCGAAGAGTTCCCGATATTGGCATTCACTTTCACTAAGAAATTACGACCAATAATCATTGGCTCTGATTCTGGGTGATTGATATTGGCAGGAATGATTGCTCGGCCAGCTGCAACTTCTTGGCGTACAAACTCAGGGGTAATATTGTCAGGGAGATGAGCACCAAAGCTAAACCCTGCGTGCTGTTGGCGTAAAACTTCGCTACGAATTCTCTCTCGCCCCATATTTTCACGAATAGCAATAAACTCCATTTCAGGCGTAATAATGCCTTGGCGAGCATAATGCAATTGGGTCACACTTTTGCCATTTAGCGCTTTTTTAGGGCTTGGTTTTAAGGGAAAACGCAGATGCTCTAATCCGGCATCAGAAAGGCGCTGTTGGGTGAAATCCGAACTTAAAAGTGAAAGCGTTTCAGTATCATTGCGCTCATCAATCCAAGGTTGGCGTATTTTTTTTAAGCCAAGGTTAACGTCAAGTTGAGAATCAGGATCACCATAAGGGCCTGATGTGTCATACACTGGTACAGGTTCATTATCTTCAAAAACAGGGGAATCTTTTGATCCTCCTACTAGCGTTTTATCAAGCTGGATCTCACGCATGGGTACTTGAATGTCAGTACGTGAGCCTTCGAGATAAATGCGTTTTGAATTGGGGAAGCTTACGCCTTGAATGGTGCTGATAAACTCTTGAGCAGCATCACGTTGCTCTTTTCGTGGACGCTGTTTGTTGATCGTTGGTGAAATATCTTTAACGGATATAGTTTGATTTTGGGACATAGCATTTCCTAATAAATATCATGCAGGCTATTAGCCTGTCGGGTGAATATTGAGAAAAATGCTTGTCTGGAGGTCGCAGGGAGTATCGACAGATAGGTGTATATAGATGTGTGAAAAATATACGCAATGAAGCTATCAAAAGGTCGAATCACTCTTGTTCCCTTCGCGGGTATTAACCCGATCAGGTTCCGCGGATCCCGAATTAACGGTCTCAGCCTGTGTTTATAATAGCCTTATAAACACTAGGCACTCCGACAAGAAGAAGTCCAGTATATGAAAGATTTTAAAAACTACAAGCCCGATATGGGTTATTTATTTAAATCCTAATATTGTTGTTCCCAACCTTTCATTTGTGAAATTTGAATAATGGTTACACTCAATAACATTAATATAATTTATGTTTTTAGTGAGTGGATGTTAATGAATCATAGAAGACAGAGATAATACATTGAGAGGTTCTTGCTAAAGAGAGTATCCTCTATTCTATATCATTATTTTGGATAGAATGGTCGTTATGCATTTATATACATTAACAGGCTCAGAAAAGGGCTGGTGGACAGTCAGTCTTGGTGGACGAGTGTGGTTACCTAAAGGTGAACTTCCGTTTGGCTTAGCTAAAGATTGGGATCTCATTGGTCAGCACGCCAAAATTGTGGGTGAATGGCAAGGTGAAACAGTTTGGCTTATTCATGGAAAAATGGATAACGACATGTGCTCACCAAGACTTATCGCCTCACAAGATGAAAACTTATTTAAATTAGTCGGTCGTGGTGTGCAACTGGCTGAGTTTTATCGTTCTCACCGTTTTTGTGGTTATTGTGGTTCTAAAATGCGTCATAGTGAGAGTGAATGGGCGTGTTTATGCGATAACTGCCATGAACGTTATTATCCGCAAATTGCCCCTTGCATTATTGTGGGTATTCGCCATGAAGATAAGATCTTATTAGCACATCATGTTAGGCATAAACATTCACCTCTTTACACTGTACTCGCTGGTTTTGTTGAGGTTGGTGAAACATTAGAAGAAGCAGTGGCTCGTGAAGTGTTTGAAGAGAGCAATATTCGTATCCGCAATATTCGCTATGTATCATCTCAGCCTTGGCCGTTTCCTCACTCTTTAATGATGGGATTTTTGGCCGATTATGATGGTGGCGAACTACAACATGATCCTTCTGAATTAATGAGTGCGGGTTGGTATCGTTACGATCAATTACCCCAGATCCCACCACCAGATACTATTGCTCGACGCTTGATAGAAGATACGATAGCGAATATCAGACAAGATAAAGAAAAGAGCTAAATAAAGGCGCTGTCTGCCAACAGTTATTTTTCCAGCATGTTACAATGCATGCTATTTTGCGGCCCTATTACTGTTAATGGAGTTAGTCATGAGTGAGTTGAAAAACGACCGCTATTTACGTGCGCTGTTGCGCCAACCTGTTGATGTCACCCCAGTTTGGATGATGCGTCAGGCAGGCAGATATCTTCCTGAATACAAGGAAACACGGGCACAGGCGGGAGATTTCATCTCATTGTGCAAAAATACAGAATTAGCATGTGAAGTGACATTACAGCCTTTAAGACGCTTCCCTTTAGATGCCGCTATTTTATTTTCTGATATTTTAACTATTCCAGATGCAATGGGGCTAGGTCTTTACTTTGAAACAGGTGAAGGCCCTCGTTTTAAATCACCTATCAACAGCCTTGCTGATATTCAAAAACTGCCTATTCCTGATCCTGAAGATGAACTGGGATATGTGATGAATGCAGTACGTGCCATTCGTCATGCATTACAAGGTAGTGTGCCATTAATTGGTTTTTCAGGAAGCCCTTGGACACTGGCAACCTATATGGTTGAGGGTGGAAGTAGTAAGGCCTTCACAAAAATTAAAAAAATGATGTATTCAGAGCCTCAAGCTCTACATCTATTACTGGATAAACTGGCAGATAGCGTTATTCTGTATCTGAATGCTCAAATTAAAGCGGGCGCACAATCTATCATGATCTTTGATACATGGGGTGGTGTGCTAACAGGGCGTGATTACCAACTCTTCTCATTACACTATATGCATAAGATTGTTGATGGTCTTATCCGTGAATATGATGGAAGAAAAGTACCAGTCACTTTATTTACCAAAGGTGGTGGCCGCTGGCTAGAAGCTATGGCTGCGACAGGTTGCGATGCATTAGGACTTGATTGGACGATTGATATTGAAGATGCACGCCGTCGAGTTGGGGATAAAGTTGCGCTACAAGGTAATATGGATCCTTCTATGCTGTATGCACCACCTGCCAGAATAGAACAAGAAGTCGAAACTATTCTTGCTGGGTTTGGTAAAGGCAACGGTCATGTCTTTAATCTTGGGCACGGTATTCATCAAGATGTTCCACCTGAACATGCTGGTGCATTTATTGATGCGGTTCACCGTTTATCGAAGCCTTATCATCAGGATAATGATTAATACCCAACAATTACGTCAGGAGCAGACAGAAAAAGCTCAACAGATTATTCTAACAGACCAATTCACAGCACCAACTTATATAGCTGGTGCTGATGTTGGTTTTGAAGACGGTGGCGCGGTCACTCGCGCTGCCATCGTGATAATGCATTACCCTTCTTTCGAAATTCTTGAATACCAAATCGCGCGAATTCCTACGACTCTTCCTTATATCCCCGGGTTGCTTTCATTTAGAGAGTGTCCAGCGTTACTCGCTGCTTGGCAATTAATCAAACAGAAGCCTTCTCTTATTTTTGTCGATGGACAAGGTATTGCTCATCCTAGAAGGCTTGGTGTTGCAAGTCATTTTGGTTTATTAGTGGATACACCGACTATTGGCGTGGCAAAAAGTCGCTTATGTGGCATTGATAAAGCAGTTAATGAAGAGGTGGGAAGCCATGAGCCGTTAATGGATAAGAATGAGCAAATAGGGTGGATTTATCGCAGTAAGAAAAAATGTAAACCCCTGTATGTTTCTCCGGGTCATAAAGTGAGTATGGAAGGTGCTTTGCAGTGGGTTGAGCGGTGTATGAAAGGATATCGATTGCCAGAACCAACGCGTTGGGCTGATGGTATTGCTTCAAATAGGCGATTATTTGAGCAGTTGAATAAGAATAAGCTCTAAATGACCGGGAAATATGTGGATATTTTTAATTTTCAGGTAAACTGCGCCTAAGTTAAGAAAATGAGTAATCACGAATGTTGAAGAACCCAATCCATTTACGTTTAGAAAAGCTAGAAGCTTGGCAACACCTGACGTTTATGGCATGCCTGTGTGAGAGAATGTACCCAAATTATCAGGTATTTTGTCGTGAAACAGGTTTTACCGATCCAATGCTTTATCGCCGTATTCTCGATCTGGTTTGGGAAACTTTAACGGTGAAAGATGCAAAGGTTAATTTTGATTCTCAATTAGAGAAATTAGAAGAAGCTATTCCTGATGCATCTCAGTTCGAGATTTATGGTGTCTATCCTGCGATTGATGCCTGTGTTGCACTTAGTGAAATTGTTCACTCTCGTTTAAGCGGTGAATCATTAAGTCACGCTATTGAAGTGAGTAAATTATCAGTAGGGACAGTTGCTTCACTTGAAATGACACAAGCAGAAAGAGAAATGAGTGAAGAAGAGCTTAGATCTCTACCTGCTGTTATTGAAGAATTCGATATCCAATGGGAAATTTACCGTCTACTTGTAGAATGTGAAGAAAGAGATGTCGAACTGATCAAAGGTCTACGTGCAGACCTTCGTGAAGCTGGAATGAGCAATATCGGTATAGAATTAACGCACTAAATCAGAAAAACGTGATTTAGTGCTTGAAAAGCGACGTTTAAAGACTTCACATCACCCCCGTGTATGTTCTACATTGGGTACGAAAAGAAGTGGCTCAGGTGTTTTACTTAATTTATCCTCTTAAAAAGATAAGTTAAGTTTTTTCACCAGATGTTTTTCAAACGATAAAACATACTTTAAGGACTATTTTATGAACAAAGCTGAATTAACCGAATCAGTTGCTGAAAAAGCGGATCTGACAAAAACTCAAGCAAAAGCTGCTATTGAAGCGTTTATCGATTCAGTAACAGGTGCTCTGAAAGAAGGCGATTCTGTACAGTTAGTTGGTTTCGGTACATTCAAGGTGAATCACCGTGCAGAGCGTACTGGTCGTAACCCTCAAACTGGTAAAGAAATTAAAATTGCAGCAGCTAACGTTCCTGCATTTACTGCCGGTAAAGCACTGAAAGACGCAGTAAAATAATTCCTTTGAACGGAATGAACAATAGAGGGGGATTTACTCCCCTTTTGTTGAAACGACAGGGGCTGTTAGCAATAGGATCTGCTTTTTTGCTCAGCGCCTGCTCCTCTACTGTGCAGCTACCTGAATTTTCTGCAACAGGTTATATTGCGGACGAAGGCATTGTGCGATTATGGCGTTTAAATAATACAGCGTCAGAACCTCAAGTGATCATGAGTGTTTATAGCTTTTATAAAAAGCCAGAAACTGTCATCACATTCTATGAGTATCGCCAAAATAAGCTTTGGCAAGTCCGCTCTGAAGTTATCAATCCTACCGAGCCCTCATCTTGGCACCTTCGTTTAAATAAACGTGGTGAAGTTATTTTCATGCAACAAGAAAGCCAGAAGCAAAAACGAGCATTAACAGAAGATGAACGTTTAAGAATGGTGTTTGCTGCAAGTAAAGAGCGTGAAATCAGCGAAGCGCTTACTATTGGGAAAGTAAATTTAGTACAGGGTGTCTGGTATCAAAATACAATGACAACATGTGCTGGCGAGAAGGTGAGTGTTTCATTTGAAGATCCAGAACAACGCTGGTTAAAAACAAGAACACGTAATTCAAGTAAGCCTTCTTATGTTGCTTGGCTTGATTCACCAGAAGGTAAGCAATTACTGATGGTTGCAGAACACGATTTTTGTAAATGGGAACCAACAAAAGAGAGCTTGTGATCACTCCCTTTTGCTGTTGTTAATTTATTTTTTTAAGCGTGCAATCGCTCGATAACCGATATCATGGCGATAAAAACTACCATCCCAATGAATACCTTTCGCTAAAGCATAAGCATTTTTTTGAGCTTGCTCGATATCATCACCTAATGCAGTCACACATAATACTCGCCCGCCAGCAGTGATAACTTCGCCTTTGTCATTGAGTGTTGTTCCAGCTTGAAATACCTTTGCCGTTGTTGACGATGTTGGTGTTAAGCCTTCGATAACATCACCTTGACGATAATCCGCAGGGTAACCGCCTGCTGCAATCACAATCCCTAAAGCTGGGCGAGGATCCCAATGGGAATCTTTATCTTTTAAATTACCTTTTGCTCCGGCTAAACAGAGTTCAACTAAGTCAGATTGCATACGCATCATAATAGGTTGAGTTTCTGGATCACCAAAACGACAGTTAAACTCAATAACTTTAGCAACACCTTGTTTATCAATCATCAGTCCAGCATAAAGGAAACCTTGGTAACGATGACCTTCAGATGCCATTCCCTTTACTGTTGGATAAATGATTTTTTCCATTACTTGCTGGTGGATTTCTGGTGTAATAACAGGTGCAGGTGAATATGCACCCATTCCTCCTGTATTCGGGCCAGTATCTCCATCGCCAACACGTTTATGATCTTGGCTTGTTGCCATTGGAATAACATGTTCACCGTCAACCATGACAATAAAACTAGCTTCTTCGCCATCAAGAAATTCTTCGATAACAATGCGGTGCCCTGCATCACCAAAAACATTGCCAGCCAGCATATCTTTAATGGCAGCTTCAGCCTCAGCTTGTGTCATTGCAACAATAACGCCTTTACCTGCTGCTAAACCATCTGCTTTGATAACAATCGGCGCGCCCACTTTATTGAGGTACTCAAGTGCAGGCGCTATCTCTGTAAAATTTTGATAATCCGCAGTTGGAATTTTATGTCGAGCTAAAAAGTCTTTTGTAAAAGCTTTAGAACCCTCTAATTGAGCGGCTCCTTTTGTTGGACCAAAGATGGTCAGTCCCGCTGCTTTAAAGGCATCAACAACACCAATAACAAGTGGGGCTTCAGGGCCAACAATCGTTAAATCAATATTATTCTCTAGAGCAAAGGCAATTAATGCAGGAATATCCGTTGCACTGATTGCAACGTTTTGTACGCCTTGCTCTAACGCTGTTCCAGCATTACCCGGCGCAACAAAGACTTGTGTAGTAAGCGGTGATTGAACGGCTTTCCAAGCTAAAGCATGCTCACGACCACCATTACCAATAATCAAAATCTTCATATCAATACCTTATTAATGACGGAAGTGGCGCATATTGGTGAAAATCATCGCGATGTTATGTTCATTTGCAGCTGCAATCACTTCATCATCACGAATTGAACCACCAGGTTGAATAACACAAGTCACACCGGCAAGTGCTGCCGCATCAATACCATCTCTAAATGGGAAGAATGCATCTGATGCCATTGCACAACCTGCAACTTCTAAGCCTTCATCAGCGGCTTTAATCCCCGCGATTTTTGCAGAATACACACGGCTCATTTGCCCTGCACCAATACCGACAGTCATATCGTTTTTTGCGTAAACAATGGCATTTGATTTTACAAATTTTGCGACTTTCCAGCAGAAGAGTGCATCTTTAAGTTCACGTTCACTTGGTTGACGTTGAGTAACTACTCTTAAGTTTTCTTCTTTTACCATACCCAAGTCACGATCTTGAACTAATAATCCACCATTAACACGTTTGAAATCTAACGCTGGTTTGGCTTCTTGCCATTGACCACAAGCTAATACACGAACATTTGGTTTTGTTTCTAAAATCGGTAGCGCATCTTCATTAATAGAAGGAGCAATGATCACTTCAACAAACTGGCGTTCGATGATTGCACTTGCTGTTTTTGCATCTAATGGGCGATTGAATGCGATAATACCGCCAAATGCAGAAGTTGGATCGGTTTTAAATGCATTGTCATATGCTTGTGTGAGAGTGTTCGCAATTGCAACTCCACAAGGGTTTGCATGTTTCACAATAACACATGCAGGCTCGGAGAATGATTTCACACATTCTAACGCGGCATCAGTATCAGCGATGTTGTTATAAGAAAGTGCTTTGCCTTGTAATTGGTTTGCAGTGGCAATAGATGCTTCCTCTATATTCTCTTCTATATAGAAAGCTGCTTGCTGATGAGCATTTTCACCATAACGCATATCTTGTTTCTTTATATAGTTCAGATTTAAGGTACGGGGGAAAGTACCTGATGGTTGTGAAGTATCACCATAATAAGGTGCAACCTTCTGACCAAAGTAGTTAGCAATCATTCCGTCGTAAGCAGCTGTATGTTCAAAGGCTTTAATCGCCAAATCAAAGCGTGTGTCTAAAGTAAGACTATTTTCGTGATTATCCATTTCTTCAATCACTCTTTCATAGTCATTACTATTTACTACAATCGTAACGTCTTTATGATTTTTTGCTGCGGAGCGAACCATTGTTGGTCCACCAATATCGATATTCTCCACTGCATCTGCTAATGAGCAATCTGGGCGAGCTACCGTCTTAGCGAAAGGATAAAGATTTACGACGACCATATCGATAGGTCGAATTTCATGTTCTTCCATAATCGCATCGTCTTGTCCACGACGACCTAAAATTCCACCATGTACTTTAGGGTGCAGCGTTTTCACTCTGCCATCCATCATTTCTGGGAAACCTGTGTAATCGGAGACTTCAATAACCGGTAAGCCAGCTTCTGCTAATAGACGTGCGGTTCCACCTGTCGATAAGAGTTCTACTTCTCTTTCAACAAGTGCTTTAGCAAATTCTAAAATACCTGCTTTATCAGACACACTTAAAAGTGCACGGCGGATAGGACGAAGATGTTGCATGAGTTTTATCCCTTGGGGTTGGTATAACGGTAGTAATGGTGAAGTTAAATCACATTAATACAGTGAAATTGTGTTTGCTTAACTAACATTTCAGAAGATGGACACAAAATCAATCTTACTTAATCGGTCATTATAATAACGCAAACGTTTGCGTTTGACATGCTAATTTTATGTAAAAAGACAGCCTGTGGATAAAATTGTTGATAAGTGCGTATAAGTAGGGGTTTTGCTGTGGAATTAAGCAAACGATTTTTTTTCTAAAAAAAACTATTGCCAGCCTCGGAAAACTCCCTATAATGCGT
>NZ_JAEHQE010000033.1:0-26883 GCF_016238545.1 Proteus sp. PR00208
AGCGAATAGCAAAAAGCCAGTCAAAATTTTGACTGGCTTTTTTATTTAGTATACAGAGCGTTTAATCGTGATCACTATCAACAGTAATAGGGCAGGTAAAACCATCAGGTTTGATAGCCAATAAATCACATTTGATATGATCAATCAGTTGCTCCGCAGTATTTCCTAAGAATGCGGCTGAAAGCCCCGTCCTTCCTAAAATACCCAAAACAACAATGCCAGCATTTAACTCTTCACAAACTTGAGGGATCACTTGTTCTGGCAATCCTTCTTTAACATGTGTTTTCTCTTCGGGAATGCTGAATTTCTGGCGAAGTTCCTTCATCGCAATAAGGTGTTGACCACGTAGTGCATTGTTATAAAGATTAGGATCAAAATCAGGTAGCTCAATCGCAATATTAATCGGCGCAACGGGATAAGCGCTAAGTAAATGAACATCAGGATCTTTTTGTATGCGATGAGATAAGTCGGTTGTTAGCTCAATCAGTTTCAGATTAAGGGCATCATGATAAGATTCTTCATTCGATAAATTTGCGGCGACAACGATAGTACCGTATTCAGGCCACTCTTTATCTTTGACCATCCAAACAGGGCAAGGACATTTTCTAAGCAATTGCCAATCCAGAGGCGTAAAAATGAGTGAACCTAATTTATCATGTTGGTGAGCCATTTTTATGAGTAAGTCATGTTGATGTGCAACAACTTCTTCAATAATGGCTTCATAGGGGCGATTATGCCAAATGACTTTTATATCAATCTCTATGCCCGCTTCAAGGTAATAGCGTGCTTGCTGTTTGATCCAAGCTGCCTTTTGGCTGATAACACCTTTACGCATTGCATTACGTTCATCGGGAGATAAAAGGGTTGTCATGTCATAAGAGAGATCATAAACAGGTAGAAAAGCTTTTATCCGCCCACCATTACGCTGAACGATATAGACAGCACGGCGAAGTGCTGGTTGGTCATCTTGGTTAGGATCAATGACAACGAGAAGGTTTTGATATTTTTCCATTGTAATATCCTCTTTAGGGCTGGATTTATCCATCTACAATTTAAAGATAACCCAAGAAGATAAAATGCAATAGTACAAAATAGAAAACGGGGCACAAATTTGTGTGCCCCGTTATAAAATTAGCGTGTGAAATGTAACAGATTAAACTTCAACTGATGAAGGAAGTTTGCCTGCAAGTTCACTTAACAGTGTACTATCTTCGATAGTAATGTATTTGCCTTTAACGCTTAACATGCCACTTTTCTGGAAGCGACCCAGTAAGCGACTAATTGTTTCGACAGTTAAACCTAAGTAATTACCGATGTCACCACGAGTCATGGTTAAACGGAATTCGCGAGGAGAAAAACCACGCTGTGCGAAACGGCGTGAGAGGTTATAAATAAAAGCAGCCAGACGTTCTTCTGCATTCTTTTTCGATAGCAGTAAGATCATTTCTTGGTCACCTTTGATTTCACCACTCATTAGGCGCATCATTTGTTGACGTAAGTTAGGCATTTTGCCTGACAGGTCATCCAAAGTTTCGAATGGAATTTCACAGACCATAGATGTTTCTAAAGCTTGTGCGAAACTTGGATGTTCAGTATTAATAATGGCGTCAAAGCCAACCAAATCACCAGCAAGATGAAATCCTGTTATTTGCTCGTCGCCTTCTTCCGTGATGGTATAACTTTTAATTGTACCGGAACGTATGGCATAAAGTGATTTCAGCTCATCACCTGCTTTAAACAAGGTTTGACCTTTCTGGATGGGCTTTTTACGCTCGATAATATTATCGAGTTGATCAAGCTCATGCTCGTTTAAAGTAAACGGGATGCAGAGCTGGCTAATACTGCAATCCTGACAATGGATTGCACAACCGCCAGATTGGATTCGGCGAACGACGCGTTTTTCTGGGATCATAAGCTTGCTCATTACAAATAAAAATATTGATATGCGTCAATTTTAACACATATTGCAGTAATTAGTAAGGGGAATAACGGTACGTGTGGAAATAATTCTGAATGTAACAAAACATGTATCTTGATAAAAACAATGTTTTGCTTAAAGGTCTATTTAGAACAATTTGCGCTAACCCTATACTCAATTGGTATATTATTCGATTTTCTAACGAAGTCATAGTGCTATTACTAAATTATCCTTGTCAAAAGCCAAAAATGAAGAGGCGCTTCAATATTTTTTACCTTTATATTGACATTTTATTTACGGCTCTACCTTAAATTCGTATTTTTTATGCATAACTCTTTATTTTTATAACAAAAGATTAGGTAAAGTTAACTAGATGTATTTTTGATGCAACTTAATGCTACCTTGAAGCAGTTATTTCAACAAATGATGCAATAACGTTCCCTCACACGCCTATCATTGCGTATAATGAAACATTCGGATTAAGAATATCTGCATGGCTTATGTCAGTTCTTGGTATTTTAATGATGGGATACAGTGTATGGAAATATCGTAATGCTGTATTTACTTCAGGATTGCGTATGGTGTTAGCAAGTAGCGCAATAATACTGATTGCAGAAATTCTTAATCGTTTTGCATTTTTTATTGTTAAGTAGTGGAGTAGTGATGTATGAGGCGTTTTATTAAGGTAGATCTTCCTCCTGAACCGATTATTAATGATAAATGTGTTAGAAAACGCCTCAAACAAAGCCTATGTGATAGTTGTTCCAAAGTTTGCCCTGTGGGCGCTATCACTTTTGCTCACTTAGATGTAAAAATAGACAATGAACTCTGTTTTCAATGTGGTAATTGTCTATTTACCTGTCCCGTTGACGCGATAGAAAATATCGCGCCTCACGAAAGAACACACCAAGATAATTACCTTGTTGTTAATCATGATGAACCGTTAGCAAGTACAGAAGAATTATTAGTGTGGCATCGCCAATATCAAATTAGAGGAATGAAGATAGCACAGCCTTTAGTGGATAAATGGCTTCCTGTTTTAGCAAACTTAAATCTTCAACTAAAAACATTACAAGAGCCTATTTGGCAATTAATTATCACAGAGCCTACTGATATTGATAGCGGACGTCGTTTTATGCTTTTTCGTCAAAAATTAGATGAAAAACCGCTCAATAAAAATCAAGTAAGAACAGGATTAAATGCAAGAAAACAACTTTATCCTGAAGATAGTTGGTTCCAAATTCAGTTAGACAAAGACAGCTGTATTCTTTGCTCTGCCTGCGCCAAAGTGTGTGATGAAGGTGCGATTAAACTTGAAAACAATATATTCATGCTTGATGAAAAGCGTTGTACGGGTTGCATGAATTGTGAAGTGGTTTGTTTTCCTAAATCTATCCATGTTAATGAACAAGTTGCTAAAAATAACGAACCAACACATTACCATTATTATAATGCCCACTGTGAAAAATGTCGTTTAGCCTTCTTATCTTGGACTCCAGATGCAAAATTGTGCCCGATTTGCATACAACATCAGAAGCAAGGTTGGTTATAATCTCTCTCAAATAGACTTAAGTTATTTATTGCTTAATAAGCTCACATCCTTATTAAAGTGAGAGATAACATGTTAATTTTATTTATTATTAAGTTTTGAGAGTGGCAAAATAAAATGGGAGCATATGATGAAAACAACTGTTTTACCTGCGGATATGTTAGAAATTGCCATTATAGAGCCTGGTGGTATAGATAAATTACAACCCCAACTATCACCGATACCGCCACTTCCTCCACATTATCTTTTGATCAAAGTTGCAGCTTCTGGTGTGAATCGCCCTGATATTTTTCAACGTCAAGGCAGTTATCCGCCACCAGCAGATGCTTCACCTATTCCAGGTCTTGAAGTTGCTGGAGAGGTTGTTGCATTAGGGGAAAGTTGTACTAAATGGCAGTTGGGCGATAGAGTCTGTGCTTTAGTTGCTGGTGGTGGTTACGCTCAATATTGTATTGCGCATGAAGATATCGCATTACCGTCAATGAATTTAACGGACATTGAAGCAGCAGCATTGCCTGAGAATTTCTTTACTGTCTGGGCTAATTTATTTCAGTTAGGAAAACTAAAACAAGGTGAATCTGTTCTTATTCATGGTGGAACATCGGGAATAGGATCAACTGCCATCATGCTTGCTCACACAATAGGTGCGACAGTTTATACAACAGTTGGCTCTGAAGAAAAAGCTGCCACAGCCCGCGCGCTCGGCGCTGATTATGTCATCAATTACAAACAGGCCGATTTTGCTAAAGAAATTCCTATTTTAACTGAAGGGAAAGGCGTTGATGTTATTCTCGATATTATTGGTGGGGATTACGTAGAAAAAAATTATCAAGTTGCCAGCAAGTTTGGGCGCGTTATACAAGTGGGCATGATGAAAGGAATGCCTAAAAATTTAAATATGATGCCAATGATGATTAAGCGTTTAATTCATACTGGTTCAACGATGCGATCTCGCTCAATAGAAGAGAAAGCACAAATAGCGCAAGAATTAAAACAGCAAGTGTGGCCACTTATTGCTGAAGGAAAAATTAAACCAATCATTAATGCTATTTTTCCATTAAAAGAAGTGGGTAAAGCACATGAGTTAATGGAGTCTGGTGATTTAATTGGTAAGGTAATGCTTGAAATCTTATCTTATAACGGAAAAGAGTAAAAATAAGAGTGCTTAAAACGTATTTGATATAAGAGTAAGCACTTCTGTTACTTTCTAAAAAGCGAATATTCCGAAAAACACATGTTAAATATTTCATGTGTTTTTTTATGTATTGAAGAAAAAATGAATAACATTTAAATAAATAAATTCTTATTTTAGATAAGTAATTTAATATCTATTCTTTTTAATAGATATTAAGCAATAGAAATATTCATTAATTCTGATTAAGGTAGATTTAAATATTGACCTTATCAAAAATAATATCACATTTACAGAAATATAACTTAAATCAAAATTAATAGTGAATTTAGTAAACTAACAAATAAAGCTAAATCATTTATCATTAAAGTATCTTTTGCTTAAATCAAACTAGAAAAATGTTAACTGATATCAATAAAATAAAGAAGATTCTTACTCATCATGTAGTATATCATTTGAATAAAGATTAATTATTGACGATTAATAAACACAAATTTCATTAAAACAGATAATAAAAATTTATATATAGGTGCGATGATGGCAAATTACAAACAAACCTGTCTGAGTGCTACAGAGCGTGTATACCATACCCGAACCATTGATATTCTTACATGTTATCATCGAGAGATGGCAAAAATACTAATGAATAGTGAGTATTCTTTTCCTAAAGCAAATAAAATGAAAAGAAATAATAGCGAGAGTTTAGACGCTAAAATAAAAAGTAACACTATTGAAAAAAAAGCAGTAGATAATGCTTATGAACGTATTTTAGAAACTTTAAAACAACAAAATAATTATAATCAATCTGATATTGAACCTTATTTTTCCCATCATCATTCACAAGTGATGCAATTGGCGAAATTTGGTTATCTTTCTGCATTAGCATGCAACTCAGATAATGTTTTTAATAATCATTCCCCCTTACTAAAAGAACAAGAAAAGAAAATTACAGATGATCTCTGTAAATTAATCGGTTTCTCATCAGAAGATGCATTTGGTCATATCACAACAAGCCATACTCTTGCTTGCTATGAAATATTATGGGCACTTAGAAATTTAAAAACATTACCAATGGCAATTGCTCGTCATCCAAAATCACGGGATTTGGTTGCAGATAAAAAAGCCTTTGAGTTATTCAATATGTCTGTCACAGATATTTTAGCAATAAGCGAACAACTCAATGAGCGTGGGATTTTTGATGATGTTAGTCATTTAACATGCCGAGGAACAGGCATGACAAAAACAATGCATTTAGGAAAACTGCTTGTTCCTGTTTCCTGTTTTGAATTTTGGAAAAAAGCAATGGATATCCTTGGGTTGGGATATGACAATCTTATTGCATTGCCTATTGATGAAACATTTAAAACCGATATTGAAAAAACACGCAGTATTGTTTTTCGCCTGATTGAACAAGGCGAGCCTATTCTTGGCGTTATAGGAATATTCGGCACACCGTCTTATGGTTGTGTTGATAAGTTAAAACCACTTTTTGAACTAAGAAAAGAGTGTGAGGAAAAATACAACAATTCATTTTATATCCATATTGATGCATCGCAATTTGGTTATATGAAAAGCTTATTTCTTGATGACAATTATGATCTTATTCCTTATCAGATTTTATGTAAGAAATTAAAGAAAGAAGCACCACTACTGCAATTGACATCTGAAATATATGAAAGCATCACACAACTTTCTTTCGCTGATTCAGTCTCTTTTGAACCATTTCAAGCTGGATTTTCACCATATCCAACTGGTGTAGTATGTATTAAAGATGCGCGTCTTAGTCGTTTTTTAACAAATCCCCCTAGATTATGTCCAGATCAAGCAGATAACGTTCCTGAAATTGATGGTATTCAATCCGCACCGGCAGTGGCGTCGATGTGGAGTGTGCATCAACTCTATCCTTTTACTTCATCTGGATATGGAAAATATGCACAAATACAATGGGAAACGCGTGTCAAACTTGAGCAGTTTTTTAATCAAGCCGCAGCTTTCGAAAAAGAAGGTGATCACTATTATATTCGTATTTTATCTGTATCTGACTTTAATAAACTAAATTTTGCGATTGTAAAGAAAGGAAATAAGGACTTAGAAACGCAAAATGATCTGAATAAAACAATCTATGAAAACTTGGTTATAAAAAGTCATCATAAACAAGATTTAAGTTTATTAACGTTTTGTGCTCGTAATAGCGATGATGCACCAGCGCAGTTTTGTTCTGAGTGCGGTTTTGATAACAATGAGTGGGAAACTATCAAATACTTAAATTTGTTGCAGCTTACTATAAAAAGTACTGAAATTTGTGATGATCAACAAATTGAAGCTGGATATCAATATATTAAGAAAGTAGTTTTATCCGCATTAGACCAGTAGCAATATCTCTTTTTTATATTTCCTACAATTAAAATAAATTTTGTTAAAAAGCGAAGTAGTGGGTTGTTACTCATTATCTTCGCTTTTTTTAAATGAATTAAAGGTGACAGTGTCACTCTTTGTATTGTAAATATGTTCTTTTTTGTGTGCATCTAAAGCTAAAGGTGTCTGCTTTTTATTCATTATTGTTAATTATCTTCTTTTATTTTTATTGATAGCACGTAAAAGCAAGCCAGAGAATGATAATCATTCATAATTAAGGCTACGTTTGAAAGATATAATCATAGATAAATCATATTGTTAATAAGAAAGAGAATTTAGATGTGTATTTAGATATATCTAAAACTTGATCATTTAGATATATCGGATTATATTACACCCCATGAATTCGATATATCTAAAACAATGAGGGAATATTTATGATGATTCGAGCATTAAACTCACTTTATCAACAACGTGCTGAAAATGGCGGACATGGTCACGGAAAAGGGCGTTGTGGTGGTAAAGGCAAACATAGCCAGCACCAAGAAAATCATGGTGAGCATTGCTGTCATGGTGAACACAGTCATGGACACGAAGGTCGTGGCGAATGCTGTCATGGTGAACACGGTCATGGACACGAAGGTCGTGGCGAATGCCGTCATGGTGAACACAGTCATGGACATGAAGGTCGTAGCGAATGCCGTCATGGTGAACACGGTCATGGACATGAAGGTCGTGGTGAGTGTTGTCATGGTGAGCATGGTTCTGAAGGGCATGGAAAACAACGTGGTCGTGGATGCGGTGGCAGAGGTAAAGGCCAAGGTCGCCAGTTAAAACGTATGTTTGATCATGGTGATTTACGCGTTCTGCTACTTAGCATGATCTCGAAAAAACCAAGCCATGGTTATGAAATTATTAGAGAAATAGATGAGGCATCTTCAGGATTATATGTACCTAGCCCAGGTGTTATTTATCCAACGCTAACACTACTTGAAGAGCAAGATCTATTAGTTGCGACGATTGCTGAAAAAGGCCGTAAAAACTACAGCATTACACCTGAAGGCACTGCATTTTTAGCAGAACATCAGGATATAGATGCCAATATTCAAAAGAAACTGGCTTATGCGAGAGATTTATCTCAAAACGCAGGTGGTGTTTCTGAGGAAATTGAATCTGCTGTTGGTAAATTAAAAGCAGTTTTACGCCATAAATTAGTATTAAAAGAGCTCTCTGTGGAAAGAGCAGGACGTATTGCTTCTATTCTTAATGAAGCAGTTGAGAAAATTGAAGCTATCAATGAGGCATTGATCTCAGAGGAAAGGGAAGATGAATAAAACAGATACTCAGCTACAAAATTCAAGAAGAAATAATGAAATAGACAAAGATGATTTGGAAAATAATCCAGCAGTAAAAGAACAAATTTGCCCTAAAATGCCAGTTTCTTATTTTCGTAGAGCGTTACGTAAACCTGGCAGAATATGATAATGATGGACGGAGGTTATAATGATATGACCTCTGTTATTTTCCCTTCAATCAAGCTATTCCTACCCACTTGTTATCATTATAAATGGTTTCTAAATATCAAAGCCGCCTAATTCCTGATAAAACTCTCTTTATCTTCTATCGCTATCTAAGTTAATCCTTAACTTCATTTATTTGTAAATCATCATTTTTTGATGAGGATTACATCGTTTTTCTTAGGTTATTGTACTAACCTCAAAAAAATCACAAATGATTGTGGAAATGTTCCATATTAACTATTATTTTATTTAGCTAGTGAACCCATTATAAAATTTGAAAACTTAAACCAGAGATATGCTTGAAATAATAAATTAAATACTGAATCAAAATAATAAGCGTTTGTAAGTACTTAAACGAGAATAAGTACCTTAGTTCAAACGTAGCCTTACTTATGATGTAGGACGCTAGTCAGCATAAATAATGGCAAAGTGATGAGGTATCGGTTTATTTATTGTTAAGAATAGAAATAATGATGCGAATAACTGATTGATATTTATAAAAATATTATCGAATAAAAATAACAATACGCTCACTAGATAGAACAATCAATCAACTAAATTGATTGTTATGTATTTGCCGTACCTGTTAAACCAACATTTGCTAATTTAGGAATATTCGAATGAAAGTAAAAGCATTATCTGTTGTGATAAGTTTAATACTCGCTACGCCATTATGTGCAAATGCACAAACTGATATAAGTGCTATTGAAGCAAGATTAAATGCACTTGAACAACGTGCAACTGCTGCTGAAGCTAGAGCCGCTGCCGCAGAACAAAAAGCGGCTCGCCTTGAGCAATTAATTAATTCCAACAGCCTATCTAAAACGGATCATGTTACAACCGTCGGCATGGAGCAACGCGTTGCTATATTAGAAAAGCAATCTGATGGGGCTCAAGCAAAAGTAAACATTGCACAAACTCAGCTTAATGAAATCCAACAAAAACAATCGGCTCAGCTTGCTAGTACGAAAAATAAAGAAGGTACGGGCTTTTTCTCTACCAATACAAATTGGGGTGATCTCAAATTGTATGGTGACGTTGAATATAATATCGATGCGGCGAGTAAAAAAGGGCAACTAACCTCGATGAGAATGATGCCCGGTAATCAAAAAGACTTTGATGATAATGAAAAATGGTCACTTAACGGGCGCATTTTAATTGGTGTGGATGGTGAACGAGAATTAAAAAACGGCAATTATGCTGGTTTTCGTGCTCAGCCTATGGCTGACATGACAGGTAAAATGAATCTAGATGATGCTGTTTTCTACTTTGGTCAACGCGATAAATGGCAATATAAAATTGGTCGTTATGAAGCTTACGACATGTTCCCTCTAAACCAAGATACATTTGTTGAGTATTCAGGTAATACAGCAAATGATTTATATGGTGATGGTTTTGGCTATATCTATATGATGAAAGAAGGGCGAGGTCGTAGTAGTGACGGTGGTAGTATGATGGTTAATACACACTAAAACGACTGGTATTTTGAGCTAAATGCTTTAGTTGAAGATGGAACTTCTGTTTTTAAAGACAATGAATATCATGGACGTAAACTTGATAATCACAAAAATGTTATTTATATGCGTCCTGTTGTTGCATGGCAGAAAGATAATTTAACTATTGCAGGAGCAATAGATGCAAATGTGATAAACAAAGCCTATGGCTATGATGATGAAAATGGAAAATTCCAAGATCAATCGCGACGTACAGGTTATGGCTTAACTGTAAAATGGGACACTTTAGCTGATGATCCTATTAACGGTATTGTTGCAAATTTAAGTGCTGCTTATCTCGACGCTAAAGATGAAAATGATTTTTCTATTGGTAGTAATGTGTTGTGGCGTAAATTTCAACTTGGTTATATTTATGCTCATAATGATATTAAAACTTACTATCACAAAAACGGGAATAGCAGTGGTCAAAATGACACCTATTTAACGCTCAATCCTGGTAAGTACAATATCAACACTGTATTTGCTTCTTATGAACTGCCTAATATTTTAGATATGGATAATTTTAAAACCTATTTAGGTGCTTATTATTCACGTATAGATGGTAAAGACGACATTAATGTAAATAGCAGTGATAAAGATCGTTATGGTGCCCGTATTCGCTTTAAGTATCTATTTTAACTTTATTTTTAGTACTTCTTGTTAGAGATTGATTTTATATAAAGACTTCAAGATACAGCGTATTGTTGGCTAATTGAGGTCTTTATATTTTTATATAGTTTGCTCAGTGTTGGGACATAAAACATCAGATACCCGATAAGAAAAAAGCCTTAACTAACTTTTCAGCTGACCACTCTTTAATGTCTGAAACTTGCCCATCACCAATTTCAACTAAACGTAATTCTCCTACTGCATTTTTGACTACATCAATGGAATAGAAGGGTGTGTTTACATGCTGCGCTACTTTTTTTACAAACTCAGGAATTTCATCATCCGCAGAGAATATTTTCTTATTTAAAACAAAATATCTGCGCTCACTATCATTAATAAATTCCTCAACATAGCGAAGACTTACACCACCTTCAATGTTTCCCCTAAACTGTGCAATAAGTTTTAGTATTTCTCTAATTTCATCTGCATTTTTAGCGATGGAACCTCTCGTGGTTGTTAAAGATTTTACATAGTCTTTTACAAAGTAAGCTGGCCATTGAAGTTGGTTAGTTAAGCTTTCAAAGTCAGTATCCATAGTCGTGATAACTGTTCTTGGTGTGAACTCTTTACAATTTTCATACCAACCCGTTATATGATGGTTACGGATATAATCTTCAGAAGTTTCAAGCATTTGACCACCATGAGTATTCACAGCATGGTATAGCTGTTGATATTCGTCTTTATTTAGCATCCATCCACGCCAAATAACAGGAGAGTCTGATTTAAAAGGATGTGAAAACTTATATTTGCCCAATGCCATATCTTCTGATGAGAGTAACAAACAATGAATATTTAGCATTTGAGCGCAACGATATTCTTGTTCAAAGGCCTCATCAGGTTTTCCTGTTTTTGAATAGTCATCAGGGTAAATTATTTGCATAAGTAATTCCTTTTAATTAAATAGGTTTGATGAAGAAATATCCTAACGTTTTATTTAACGACTTGAACCTTTTTTCTCTTAATTACATGTTCTCTTTTCTAAGTTGTGAGATCTCTCGATTTTTTGATCTTTTTCGACTAGGTATCTGATTTTACTCGTGCCATTGTTTTATTTCCTGCCATAATCGGTTTAATGTTTACAGACGCTGACTAGCGTATTAAGTGCAGATGATATTTATCAGGAAACAATTCAATGCCTTTCTATATACAACGCAGTAATTCAAATAACGACAAGACCTATAAGAAAAATAGAACAAAACCACTATTAATAGGCTTAACCTTAATTCCTTCATTTGTGTTTGCTAATGATCTTTCTCAATTACCGCAAAAAGAACGTGTCGCTTACTTTACGCAAGCTCAGCAAGCGGGGATCACTGGTGTTGCAATTAAAACAAAGCCTGTCCTAGCAAGACCAGCCAAAGAAGGTGAGATCATTACAACGATAATTAAAGGTGAAGGGATTGAAACAGTTTCAGAACCTGCAAAAGCAGGAGATTGGGTAGTACAAAATATTTGCCCAGAAACAGGTAATGAGGAAATCCTGGTAAGGAAAAACAAATTTATTCAGCGTTATAGCGAAACAGATAAAAATAAGATCAAAATCAATATAACGTCTTATCCCGATAATTATCAGCCTTTTATCCCTAAAGGTATCGAAATGAATTATTTTATTGTGCCTGAATCTACACCCGCGTTTGCAATGAAGGCTCCTTGGGGAGAATTACAACGTTTTCAATCGGGCGATGCCGTTGTGCAATCCACAACAGATAGCCAAGATGTTTATCGTATTCAAAAGGCAGCATTTGAATGTACTTATACTATTCTTAAACCTGCCAAATTAGCGCAATAATATTGAATCTATCTATGCTGGATTGAATATTAATTTTATAATTCATAATGTTATAATCATTTCGTTGCTGAAGCTAAGGATATTAAACAGAGAGTAGGCTAATAGAAAGTAGGCGTAATTGACTTGTTGTCCATTTGCTTTAATAGCTACATTTCGTTAACCTATCTCTATCAATTTCTTCAACTCATTAGGTAAAACCTATTGAACTGATAGCAGGAATGTATTAGCTATTCTCAAATGGAATAGGTACATTAGTCCCATACCAAACAGGAGGAAATACAATGTCTTTAATTAATACCCCAATCAAACCATTCAAAAACATGGCATTTAAAGACGGTCAATTCGTTGAAGTGACTGAAAAGGACGTCGAAGGCAAATGGAGCGTTTTCTTCTTTTACCCTGCAGACTTCACTTTTGTGTGCCCAACTGAATTAGGTGACTTAGCTGATCATTATGCTGAGTTCCAAAAAATGGGCGTAGAAATTTACTCAGTTTCTACTGACACACATTTTACCCATAAAGCATGGCATAGCAGCTCAGAAACTATCGGTAAAATCAAATATGGCATGATTGGCGATCCAACTGGCGCATTAACTCGTAACTTCGAAAATATGCGTGAGAACGAAGGTCTTGCAGACCGTGGTACTTTCGTTGTTGACCCACAAGGTATCATCCAAGCAATTGAAATCACAGCTGAAGGTATTGGCCGTGATGCATCAGACCTGCTGCGTAAAGTTAAAGCTGCTCAGTATGTAGCTAGCCACCCAGGCGAAGTTTGCCCAGCAAAATGGAAAGAAGGTGATGCAACTTTAGCTCCATCACTGGATTTAGTTGGCAAAATCTAAATAAGAATTAAGCCACTAAAAAGTTATTTATCGGGTGTTTCGGCACCCGATTTTATTGAGGGTGCAAAAATGTTAGATAATAATTTAAAAGCTCAATTGAAAGCTTATTTAGAACGATTAACCCAGCCAGTTGAATTAGTAGCAACATTAGACGACAGTAAACATTCTGCTGATATCCAAGCGCTATTAAAAGAAATCGAACCATTATCCGATAAAGTCACTTATCGTGAAGATAATAACGCAAATGTACGTAAACCATCTTTTCTTATTACCAACCCAGGGAAAGAAACTGGTGTTCGTTTTGCAGGTTCACCATTAGGTCATGAATTTACTTCATTAGTTTTAGCATTACTGCAAACTGGTGGACACCCATCAAAAGAAGCACAAGAATTACTTGAACAAATTCGTCAGTTAGACGGTGAGTTTCATTTCGAAACCTATTATTCGCTCTCTTGTCATAACTGCCCTGATGTTGTTCAGGCATTAAACTTAATGGCGATTTTAAATCCGAAGATCACACATACTGCGATTGACGGAGGCATGTTCCAAAATGAAATTCAGGAACGTAATATCATGGGCGTTCCTGCTGTATTCTTAAATGGTAACGAGTTTGGTCAAGGCCGTATGACCTTAGCTGAAATCGTTAACAAAGTAGATAGCAATGCAGAAAAACGTACTGCAGAATTGTTGAATCAAAAAGCTGCATTTGATGTATTAATTGTGGGTAGTGGTCCTGCGGGTGCATCTGCAGCTGTTTATTCCGCTCGTAAAGGTTTAAATACAGGCCTTATTGGCGAACGTTTTGGTGGTCAAGTTCTTGATACTGTTGATATTGAAAACTACATCTCAGTACCAAAAACTGAAGGTGCAAAACTTGCAGGTGCATTAAAAGCTCACGTTGATGATTACCAAGTGGATGTGATTGATAGCCAAACTGTTAGTCGCTTAATTCCGGGTGCATCAGAAGGGGAATTACATCAAATTGAAACAGCATCAGGTGCAATTTTAAAAACTCGTAGCCTAATTATTGCAACAGGTGCTCGCTGGAGAAATATGAATGTTCCCGGTGAAAATGAATACCGCACTCGTGGTGTAACTTATTGCCCACATTGTGATGGCCCTCTGTTTAAAGGTAAAAGAGTTGCTGTTATTGGTGGTGGTAACTCAGGTGTTGAAGCTGCAATTGACTTAGCTGGCTTAGTTGAACATGTAACAGTATTAGAATTTGCTCCAGAAATGAGAGCAGATGCAGTATTACAGAAAAAATTACGTAGCTTAAGCAATGTAGAAGTTATCTTAAATGCGCAAACTACAGAAGTATATGGTGATGGCACTAAGTTAACCGGTCTAAAATATAAAGATCGTACTAATGATTCTATGCATGATATTGCATTAGCAGGTATTTTCGTTCAAATCGGTTTATTACCTAATACACAGTGGTTAGAAGGTACTGTTGAGCGTAATAAGATGGGCGAAATTATTGTTGATGCTCGTGGCGAAACTAATATCAAAGGTGTATTTGCTGCCGGCGACTGTACAACCGTACCTTATAAGCAAATCATCATTGCAGCTGGTGAAGGTGCAAAAGCCTCACTTAGCGCATTTGATTACTTGATTCGTACGACTGCAAAATAAGCAAATCAAAGATAATCAATCAGTTATAGAGAAAGGCATCTTTTTTAAGATGCCTTCTTTTGTACATAAAATCATCAAAAAGGGCTGAAAAGTGCCCTTAAGTGTTCAAGTGTGGACAATATGTGGACACTCTAAACCAGTAATTCTGTACTACCTTTCAATGGGTTATATTGAATGGCATCTTGTAAGAAGTCTGGCGCAAAGTGTGCATAGGTCAACGTTTGTTGCAAATTAGTGTGCCCTAAGATGCGTTGTAACGTAATAATACTTCCGCCGTTCATCATAAAATGGGTGGCGAATGTATGGCGTAATGCGTGGGTTGCCTGACCTAATGCCATACTCGGTTTCACTTTTTTAATTGCTCGACGAAACATGTGATAAGACGTTTCAGTAAAGAGCAATCCTGATTTCTTTGTACAAATCATGTCAGCAACAGCTTGAGAAATTGGTACAATTCTTGGCTTATTGGTTTTGGTGTACGTAAATCGCACCTTATTTTGGATCACATGTTCACGTTTTAGCTTGAGCGCTTCACCCCAACGGGCACCAGTGCTTAAACAGAGAACGGCAACTTTTAGGTTGTCACCTTCCAATAATGCTAATAATTGCTGAATTTCATTATCTGTTAGATATGACATTTCAGTCGTTTGCTGTTTTAACCGTGATATTCCTTGAACGGGATGTTTACTTAAAAAGAAATCCGTTTTTTTAAGGGCCGTAAACATACCGCTGAGTGCTGAGATATCTCTATTTATCGTTGAGGCTTTTATACCAGAAGCGAGCCTGAGTTCACGATAGAGTACCAATTGCTTATCGGTTAATTGGCAAACAGGGGGATTATTCAGTGATTCAGCAATACGCCTCACTCTTAGGTGTGTCATTCTTCCATAAGGTGTATTTTTGCCGAACACTTCCCACCAAATATCAATTAAATCACTAAGAGGGCGAATATCGGTCGATGTTTCTACCCAGTCTTTTGTTTGCTGATTAGCCAGTGAATAACGTTCAAATAAAATTGCTTCTTGCTTCTTTTCAAAGCGTCGTCTGATCCGTTTTCCGTGACGGCCAGCCGGTCTAATGTCCACTTCATATTGACCATTTTCGAGTTTCTTAATTGTCATAAGAAAGCCCTCCAATGGAACAAATGCTTTGCGAATCAATAAATTCACAAAATGCTTGGTGTATTGTTATCCAATTTTCTTGTCTGAGTGGGATGATTGCGTGCTGTCTTGCCCACTGTGTGCGAGTGCCGGTGCGATTTGCCCAGCATCAGGATTAACTTCATCGAACATAAACCAGTCTCGATACTTTCTAAATTGTGGGTGCTTAAAGAATTTCATTGCCGATTCTAAAGACATTTTAGCTTTTCCACTTTCATAACCATGATAAGTAACATAATTAATACCAACTAAATCAGCCGCTTGTTTAACATTTAGTCTTTCTGATTCACGTATCAGTTTTAGTTTTTCGTTATCGTACATTGACATTATATAAGAGATCTCTTATTTTATAAGAAAGTTGATACCTCCTTGCCGTGAGGCAAAGAGTCCGAAAGCGCTATAAAGCGCCTGACATAAGAGGGTAGCAGATGAGAGAGAAAATCGTAAGTCTGTCTGATGGCGTGACTGAGGAAAAATTTGCTGAATTAATCGGTAAGCCGGCGAGTGCAGTTGCAGATATGCGTAAAGCAGGAAAGTTACCCATTATTCAAATGAAAAGACCAGGTTCAAGTAGAGCTGAAAACTATGTCTATCTGCCTGCATGGAATAACGGTCTAAAGATGGCATATGAATCGTTACCAAAAGAGATGCGTGACGGTTGGTTAGTGTGGTTAGGGCTGAAATCATGATACGACAAATAACTGAGCATAGTTTTCTGTATCGTGGCTTTACGATTATTAAGTTGCCACGAAAAGCAATGAACCCAGTTACTCGTTATCACGTTTGGTTAGATGATCAGTCATTCGGTAAGTTTGATGCAATGGCTGAGGCGGTTAAATATATTGATGGGTTAAGGAAAGCTAAAAATGAAAAGTAATTCAAAATTAAATAAAAAAACTAATTTAACAACATCTTCAATAAATAATTTAATTATTAATAATAAACAAGATATGAGTTTCCAGAAAATTATTGTACCTAATTCTATTATTTCAGGAGAATGTAAATTATACAAAGACAATACCCATATAGCGGATATTGTCTTTCAAGAAATAGATTAACTATTTTTTAAATTATTAAATTCGGTAATAAAATCAGCACTTAAAACATTTAAATCAGCAACAGCTTTAAATGTTGAGTTTTTCATAGGGTTATTTACATGGGAGTGTGAGTTCATCATGGTAAGAAAATTTTCTCTACTTTTTCCTTCAAGTGATGCTGCAATTGCGCAGGTCATTATTTCTAAAGAGAGAATTCTATCTTCAACACTATGAACTTCACGTGATTTACGAGCTTTTTGGAAGAAGTTTTGTAGTTCTACTTCATTGGTTTGGGTAAATTCTTCCAACTTTTTGATGTTCATTAATTACTCCTTTTTTAAGTGTTTATTTTGTCTGCTTCCGATCAAGAAATTGCAGACACAATAAATATATCACAACACCATGTTTTCGGTCATGGATAAAAAACCGAATATAAATGGAGAAATAATTTATGAATGAATTAATTAAGCAACGAAACAAATATAAATTAAACAGTGAATCTTTTACTAATAAAAGTAAAAAGTATTCAAAAGCGGATAAAGCAACACTGGTTTTATGTGCCATTGTTATCATTTCGTTTCTTGTGAAAGTTTCTATCTAGGTGTTGTCATGAATGCCGCAGAGCTTATTCAAGCAAGAGAGCAACTACAAGGCAATGATGATTTTTATCAGCCTAAAGTTGTAAAGCACTATCGCAATGATGGTCTTTCATTTGATGAGCGCGTCAGTGGTATGAATAAAACAGCAGAAGTTAGGGCTGATTTATTAAGTAAGTTAAATAAAAATAGTGATGATATTCAGGTTAGTGAGTTTCTTGATTATTTAAAGAATGAAAATAGCCGTATATATCAGATGATTTATTACCTTGCTGAGATAGAAAAAGAAAAAAATGGAATAGATTATTTATTATTAAAGAGAAAAGATAAAATAAAAATAATTAATGCACTTCACCAAATTAAAGTATTGAGCGCATTAATCCCGAATAAATTAGCAATGCCTATTTAATTACACCTAAAAAATAAATGACATTTATTTGTCAGGACTTTTTATATCTGATTATCAGAGGTCTGATTATGTCTAAAGAAAGTAATGTAACCGATTTAATTAATGCCGTTCGAGAAGATGAAAGAAAATCTCGGGCGGTTCTTTTTTCTGCTCGTTTACGCAAATTAGCATCAAAAGCACTAAGTGAACGAATGGAGCCTTCACAAGTATTTCAATTATTAGAAGGTGAAGCCGAGTCTATCGAACATCAAGCACAGGAATGGAATTATGTCTAAAGAAATGGATTTATCCTGCGAACAATCACAGTTATTGCTTGATAAACAAATAAAAACAGTAACAGGGCGTTACGTCGGTGTATCAGCGTTTGAATGTGAAGATTGCGGTAGTGAGATACCCGAAAAGCGTCGTATTGCGGTAATGGGATGTATCCGCTGTGCTGATTGTCAGACAGTGCATGAACTGAAATCTAAGCATTATCGGAGTGTTTAAGATGCAACGATATACTCATGAGTTGAAAGTAAAACCTCAATATTTCAAGCAAGCGCTTACAGGTGAAAGAAAAGCGGAATGTCGCCGAGCTGATAGAGATTTTCAAGTCGGTGATATTTTAGTTTTGCGTGAATTTAATTCTATTCCACCAAGAGAATTCAGACACCTTTTTCATTATGGCGAATATACGGGAAATGTTATTAGAGCAGTTATTACAGATATCACTTGTATTAATTCTATTATTCCAGAGTTAGGCGATAAACCTAAATTTGTAATGCTTTCATTTTCTATTATTGAGGATGATGAGTAATGGCTAATAAAACCATTCTGAAATGGGCGGGTTCAAAAGCCCGCATCATGGATAAATTAATTCCGTATTTGCCAAAAGCAAAGCGCTTAGTTGAGCCGTTTGCGGGTTCTTGTGCGGTTATGATGAATACGGAATATAACGAATATTTAATTGCAGATGCCAACCAGGATTTAATTAGTTTATATCGTAATGTCGTAGAACATACTGAAATAATGGCACGTAAAGAGTTCTATGCGTGGGAAGAAAATAATCATAAAAATGATTACATTTCTATTAGAAAGTTATTTAATTCAATTAAGATATTAGATAAAAGCGAATGTGATAAATATATACAGTCCGCAAGATTTCTATATTTAAATCGTCATTGCTTTAATGGTTTATGTCGATATAACAATTCAGGTGAATTTAACGTGCCATTTGGAACATATGGCTGTGTTTATTTTCCAGAGGAAGAAATTAGGCAATTTGCTGAAAAATCCACTAATGCCATTATCGCCTGTTTAGAATGGCAAGATACTTTGTCACTTGTTGACTTCGGTGATGGTGTTTATTGTGATCCTCCATATATGGGTGATGAAAAATGTTTTACTAAATATCATTACACTGATTTTACTCACGCTCATCAAATTGAATTAGCTCAAGCGTTAAAGGCATTAAATCAATTACAAGGTAACCCGATTACCGTCTCTAATTCAATTCACGCCAAAGAACTGTATGCCGACCTCGGTTTTATTATTCACGAGATTGATGCGCCTCGTTCTATTTCTGCAAATGGAAACCGCCAATCAGCAAAAGAAATTATCGCCGTTTTGCCGGAGGTATGCTGATGGAACAGGGCTACGTTGATATTCAAGATCCAAAAAATGGGGTGCATATCACCGGCACCCGTTTTGCTATCGTTTATTGGAAAAAACAATTCGGGTTAATTGAAGTCACCTTTATTGATGGTCATGTGCGCCGTGAAGTGATTGCGTGGTATGACTCTGCGGTAAATGTGACGGCTGGCGTTGTTGGTACACATGTGAGTCGTGTTATTTGTGCAGAAATTCAGTCTATTCCTGAATTGATAGAGATAATGACTCACGTTGCTAAACTGTGCGAAACAGCCATTGAAATTATTGATCCGAAACGTTTAGGCGGTGTGCTGTAATGGCTAGCCGTTTAATTGATTTTTCTCAGCCTCCTGTTTCCTATCCTGCTGATATGCAATGGACATATTGGTGGAATGGGAAACAGCACGAGCCTGTTGTTTATGAAAGACCGCTTACCCGTGAGCAACTGGCTCAGGGGCAGGCTATTTTATTCGATATTGAAAAACTGCCTCGTTTTCTTAAATCCCGCTTATTTAAATACATCGAACATCTTAGAAAAGAGAAAACACCTAAAGAAGTTCATAACTGGCTAGTGTTTAAGTTTCATAAAAGCGTTTATCAGCGTTTGTTATCTGTTAATGCCCGCTATGGTTTGGCTAAAGACAAGCGTCAATTCTTGTTAGATAGAGATTTTGATCAAGCCATGTTCTTTAATCGCTTGCCCGATGCGCATGACAAAATATTGCGCCACATGGCGAAGACATTCGCTGATGCAAGTGACAACTTATTTGCTGAATTAGCTGATCAGGCAATTGCTGAAAATAACGGTGATCGTGAGGTTTTACTTAACCTAAAAGTGATTAACCCTATTTACCAACAACTAGGACAGTTAATTACCTATTTGCATGTAACGCCGTTGTTTTGGGGGAAGGCTCAAAAAGGGAAATTAACACCAGAAAATGCGTTATCTGGGTTAAACCGGTTAGCAGATGAAAATTGGTGGCTTAAAAAGTTAAAGGCTCATCGTCAACGTTGGCGTGAGTCTTTGCATATTGCCTTTGGTGATGTGAATTCAGATAAGACGCCTTACGCCAGTAAAAATGCAGTACGTGAAGTCAGAGCACAGCGTTTAGCAAACATGAATTATCTTGAAATGATGGATATTCAAGATGTTGAAACGGGTGATCGTTTTGATTTAATGGAAAAAGTATTAGCAAGTATCGCTAACCCTAAAATCCGCCGCATGGAATTAATGGCGCAAGCCGCAGGCATTCAAAAAGTTGCGGAAGAACGGGGCGATATTGGTTTATTTATCACCTTAACCACACCTTCAAAATACCATCCCACCAAGCAAATTAACGTTTCTAAAGATGAGAAAAAGAAAAAAGTTCTCATTAACGAAAAATGGAATAACAGCGCATACACTCCGAAAGACGGTCAACGTTATTTAGTGAAGGTATGGGCAAAAATTCGCACTGCCTTTAAAGACAAAGGCATTAACTATTATGGGATTAGGGTTGTTGAGCCACATCATGACGCTACACCACATTGGCATATGATGATGTTTCTGGATAAATCTCAACGTGCATCAGCGATTGAGATCATGTGTAAGTACGCCCTTGAAGAAGACGGCGAAGAACGAGGCGCAAAGAAACACCGTTTTGAAGCAAAGCATTTAAATAAAGGCGGTGCTACGGGTTATCTCGCGAAATACATTTCAAAAAATATCGACGGTTATGCGTTAGAGGGCGAAGTTGATGATGAATCGGGAGAGTTATTAACCGAGGTTGCATCAGCCGTTACTGCGTGGGCATCAACTTGGCGTATTCCTCAATTTCACATGTTTGGCTTACCGTCTAAAGGTGTATGGCGTGAGTGTCGCCGTGTTCGTGGTGTGAGTATCGCTGATAAGTTGGGTGATATAGCGGAAAAAGTAAGAGCGTCTGCCGATGCAGGAGATTTCGCTGCTTATATCGAGCACCAAGGAGGCCCTAACGTTAAGCGTAACCTACAAACGTTATTAGTCGCTCGTACTGTTGCCGATGAGCCGAACTCTTATGATGAAGAAGTGATGCGCGTTATTGGGCTATGTTCACCATTGAAAAGCGGGGATTTAGTAAAAACGCGTGAGCGTCAGTATCGTTTAGTCCGTAAATCTAAGCAGGATATTGAGGTAATTGAGCATAAGCGTAAGTTAGAAACGGGTCGTGTTTTGACTTTAAAAAGCGCGATCAGCGCGCCTCGGAGTCCTGTCAATAACTGTGGATCGGGCAGTTCACCCGATATTAAAAAACCACACGAAAGGGGCTTAAAATCGCCCGTATGGGGGATTTCTGAGCCTGAATATTTCGACCTGCATTCACAATATAGCGATTGGGAGAAATCATTTGGCGAGGTTTTAGAGCATAAAAAGAGTCAGCGGATAATTTCAACCGTGTCATTAAGTGAAAATCAGGAACGTTTGATACCTGAGTTTAAAGCTTTTGCCGAAAAAATGGGATTGGATTTACCACCAGACACAATGTGGTCAATGGTGATGAACGGTATGCGCTTGAGTTATGGCGATGAGGTGATTTGGTTTGAAAATGGGAAAATTCAAATTTCATCAACGAAAAGCGAAAAAATTAATTTTGAAGAAGTGAGGAGGGAGAATATTGAGAAAAGAAGAGATCGAGTTATGGATAAAATAGATAAGTTAAGAGAGAATAATTAAGTAAATCTAATTTAATGAGTAAAAAAATGAAATTGACTAGCTGTGTGAAATTTTTCTTGTTTAGCTTGGTGGGAGTCATCACATTAGTTTTTATTTGTTGGGGGTGGAATACATCTCTACAAGATATATGGATTAATTACTCTTCTAAACCAGAACCTTGGGTTGGTATTTTTACAGCATGTGTACTCGGCGTTACAGCTTATGCATCTTATAAAGCGGGAGAAAGTGCAAAAATAGCAGGAGAAATGTTGGAATTATCACGTCAAAATGGACGAAAAGATGATTTTATTAAGCAGTTTACTTTATTGATTGAACAACATAATAAATCTCATGAAATAATGATGGAAATATTAGATTCCTATAAAATAGGCGATAATAAAAATGTCAATTGGAATATGACAATTAAAGAAGCATCAGATAAATTATACTTAAATCACCAGTTTAGTCCTTATATGAGAATGCTATTTAGAGTGTTAAAGTATTGTGATGAAAATTTTTATATATCGGGTGATAATGATGAAATAACAAAAGAAAAAAAGAAATACACATCAATAGTAAGGAGTATGATTAGAAATGACGTGCTGTATTTTGTAGCGATAAACTCAATGAATGAAAATGATATTTTTAATGAATATAGAAATAAATTAGAAAAATTTAATTTCTTCGAACACTTAATTATTGATAATATAAGTGAACTAATTGAATTTAATATATATAATTATAATGTTGAATACATTGAGGGTAGAGTAAGTGCCCATTCAAAAAAATATAATTTGAAAAATTATATTAATGTAATAATATATAAGAGATTACTTCACCTTTTTAACAATGAGATTAAAAATAAATCTTTTTATTTTGATATTGAAGAAGTCTGTTTTATAGATAACAGATATTGTTATGACATACCTTATACTTTCAACTATAAAATAGCTAGTGAATATACACCTAATAAGTTATGCGATTTTAAAAAAACGCTAGAGTCTATAATTAATTATGAGAAAATATTTAATTCTTCATTAAAAAGAATTAATGAAGAATTAAAATCAAAACCTAGAGATTATGATATTAAATATTATTTATATTTTTATCTTAATGGTGAGGAGAATATGAAACCTTTAAAGGTTGAAGGGTTTTATTATAATTTGAAAGAGCTTTATGAATTATTTGTAAAAGAAAAAATAATAAAAAAAGCTGATTTGTTGAGTTTTGTTAATTCTCAATATGGGCTTGATTTAACACCTTCGATGCATTGTGCTTTTAGTCACAGCGATGTTTTTAATATTAATTCAACATCAAAATTTGAAGATGTATTTTATTCTTGCTCTTTATATATTAAAAATAAAATATTTGAACACTTCAGTGAAAGAAAAGAATTAATGTTTGATAGAGTAACTGATTCTATTATAAAAATATTAAATAAAACTACACTTGTTAATAATAGTGAAGAGGTATTTAAATTTATTAGGAAAGGCAATAACATTGTTTTTGAAAATAAGAATAGTTGAACAAATCATGCAACAAAGTGTAAAAAGCGCAAGATCAAAAAAGGATCAAATTTGCTTGAGCGCGCCAGATATCACGGGTTTTTATGGTATTCATGCAGGTGCATAAAAACCGATGTATTTAGTGCGCGGGCGTGGCGGGGTCACGATTGCGTTTTGAGGGGGTTGAAAACATTATTACTCGCAAATTTCCGGCGCGCAGAGCGATTAAAACAAGATAAAGTTATCTAGGTGTCAAATAAATTACATGCGCTTAAAATGGATTGTAGGCGCATTTAATACAGGTTTGAGAGGGTAAAAATTAGGCGGATTCGCCTTATCAAGGGGTAAGCGGTATAATAGAATTGGGTCACTATTATTATTAGTCAGACCGATACTTATACCTTACAGGTAAAACAATACCGCCAGTGTCGGCGGTATTGTTCTTTGTGCGGTGAGGTTACTCATCATCTAATGTGTACTTATCAAACTTAATCACTTCTTCACCTAGCCAATCATTAATCTGTAATATCTTGCTTTGCAGTGGCGCCAACTCATTACGAAAGAAAACCTTTGCCGCTTTTTCTACGTCACCAAAGCCACCGGTATTCTGTGGAATGATCCCCATCATTTGAGGCGGTACACGGTGTGCGGCTAACATATCGTCACGGCTGACATTCTTGATATTCATGAACTCATCTTTTGCCGCAATCTCACTTAGTGGAATAACTTGTACTCCGTCTTTCTTGCCGTTCGGAGCATTGATAAGTAAATTACGAAAATTGCCGGGGCCTTTGGAATTTTTCATTGCATCACGAATTTTATCAATATCACTTGGCGTTTGTGAGGCATCACTAATGTATAAAATAAATCCCGCATGGCTTCCATTACGATAATACTTAACGCGGAACAGGGTAGCCGCTTCATTCAGTAGCACTGACATAGTAGACGCCAGATATTCCGGTAACCCGTATAACTCTTGATTTAAATCGGGTTCATATAACTGAAACACGCTACCGGGTTTAAACTCATAAGGTTGTGAGTCATAGCCATAGCGTACAAACCAGTAGCTATCATCGGCAACACCACGGCGGGTATATTTTGCTAACGTTGGTGTGAGTTTTAATAAATTACCCACCATATTATTACGCCGTTCAAGATAGGCATTGCCAAACGTTAAGAAGTCGAGAGCAAACCGGCTAAAGTCTAACTTAGATAGAAAGCGGGTAGGTTGGAAGGTACTCACTAAGATATTACGTTTCACATAAATCGCACTGCTATGATGGGGTGTAGCACGAAATAGCTTTGATAATGCGTCAAAACTAATTGGTGGCTCGTACCAATTATCAACTTGCGCACATTCCAGATAATCAAAGATTTCTCGTTTATCTAACACCGGAACAGGACTATCGAAGGTAAAGGCTTCCATACCGTTATTGGCGGTTGCCGTTTGTTGTGCTTTAAAACTTTTTTTATTTTTACGGCTCATCAATAAATCTCCACAATGTTATTACTGTTCTCGGTGGTGCCAGTTAATGGTTCGTTGAATAGGGCGTGCATCGTTGCCCACGCTAGGTCAGCATGTCCGCTTTCTTCACTGCGTGAGGCTTCATAAGTAGGGCGGTTACCGCTTCCGGTAGTCGTACGGCGAATGGAAGTAAAAGATTGAATGATATCAACGCACTGTGCATCGAACTCTAAACGCCCGTGACTAATCACATCATAGGCTTTAATCACTAAGGCATTTTTGACATTCGGGTTATAAATAAACTCACGCGCAGCAGGGAAAAACTGAATGACATTCTGATAAACACCATGGCCTAAGCCCGTGGTATCAATGCCCATATATTCCACATAGAAACGTTCAGTAATTTTTTTAATGGAGTCAGCTTGTTCGCGAAAATCCATACCACGCCATTGATGGCGCTCTAATATGCGGAATTTCCCTCCGGGTACTTTCGGCGGAGCGATAACCACACAACCGGCACTATCACCATTTTCACCGCCTTTGCTGGGGTCGTAACCTACCCAAACCGGATCATAACCATAAGGGCGCAGAGCTAACGGTTGAATGTCGTCCCACACTTCCCAACTGTCCACCATGCAATTTTGCATCATGTTAAAGTTGAATAGGGATTCGATATCATCCATAAAGTGGCACATTAACAGGTTGTTATATTCGTCTGGGCTATACTCTTTTTTGAGTTGCTCTAAATCGAATAAATCACAACCGCCCCGTAAGGCATCTTCAATATTGACGATTTGTCGCCACTGCCCATCCTCACATAAACGCCCATTCACTAACGCTTCATGTGAGATATCAATATCAACGCGATCTTCTTTTTTGCGTCCGCGGTTATACAGCTTGCCCGACCAAAAAGGGTACGCTTCATGGCTCATGGTTGACGGTGTTGAAAAGTAAGTTTGTCGCCAATGTTTTTGTATGGCCATACCGGAAGTGACTTTGCGTAACTCTTGAAACTTGGGTATCCAAAAGGTTTCATCCAGATATAAATTGCCGTGATAACTTTGTGCTGTGCGTGCATTAGTGCCGAGGAAATAGAGCGTTGCACCATTACTTAACATCAGCGGGTCGCCTTTTAATTCAACATCAACCTCTAATGCCATTTTGATAATGTATTCACGGAACATATAGGCTTGCGCTTTACTGGCGGAGAGGAAAACCTGATTACGTCCGGTGGTCAGGGCATCAATAAAGGCTTCACGGGCAAAGTAAAACGTTGCGCCGATTTGACGGGATTTTAAAATATTACGGATGCGGTGATGACCGGCGCGATACCACACCTTTTGATATTCAAATAACGTATTGCGAAACTCATCTTCTAATTTTTCGATTTGTTCTTCTGAAAAGAAGTTTTTCTCTGGTTGACGGCGTTCGCCTTTATTGCGGTTGGCAATCTTAGGGTTAAGGTCGGTTTCATTGCCACCGTTTTGATATTTTCTGATCCGT
>NZ_JAEHQE010000034.1:0-26666 GCF_016238545.1 Proteus sp. PR00208
TAATCTGTTTGTTCTTTTTTCTAAAATGACTGATTAACTTAATGACTAAAGTATTTACTTTACTTTTCTGAGTTAATAAAATAAAGAAATAATTATTTATCCTAATGATATGTATGGTTTTTTATCTTTTCAATATTGTTCATTTTAGTTAACGATATAATTAAATTAAAATAATAACATGTAAAAAAATAAACAAAAAATATACATATCACGCAATATTGTGTTACATTTAGTTCGCTTTTCACACAGTAATTTTTGATATTACTTTAAGACGGATTCGGATCAGTAATTGACTCAATTACACGATATCTGCTTACTTTTTTATTTCAATAGCGATGTAAGGATAGGTTATATACGTTATTACATAAGGGGATTGATTTGACAGGGCTAATAAACTTTGCGAATAACATTTTATGGGGATATGTTCTTATCTACTTACTTCTTGGAGTAGGTATTTACTTTACTATCCGTACTGGATTTATACAAATCCGACATTTTAGTCATATGTTCTCTATTTTAAAAAATAGCCATAAGTCAGATAAATCAGGGATTTCTTCCTTTCAGGCATTATGCACCAGTCTAGCTGCGCGTGTAGGTACTGGAAACTTGACGGGAGTCGCGATTGCTTTAACTGCGGGCGGCCCTGGCGCTATTTTTTGGATGTGGGTAGTCGCTTTAATTGGTATGGCGACATCATTAATAGAAAGTACACTCGCACAACTTTATAAAACAAAAGATGATGATGGTAACTACCGTGGTGGTCCTGCTTATTATATGACAAAAGGACTGAAAATGCGCTGGATGGGGGTTCTCTTCGCCATTTTCTTAATTATCGCTTTTGGCTTAGTTTTTAATGCTGTTCAAGCGAATTCGATTGCTCAAGCTACAGCTTCTGCCTTTAATTTTGATCCACTCTATGTGGGGATCTTTTTAGTACTCACCAGCGGATTTATTATTTTTGGTGGCCTGCGTTGGATTGCTCGTGTTGCTGAATTAGTTGTTCCTGTCATGGCAACAGCTTATTTATTATTAGCATTTTGGGTTGTTGCAGATCATATTGAACGCTTACCCGAAGTTTTCATTTTAATTTTTAAAAGTGCTTTTGGATTACAAGAAGCGGCTGCTGGTACCATTGCTTACGGTATTAGCCAAGCGATGACACAAGGTATTCAACGCGGTCTCTTTTCTAATGAAGCTGGTATGGGTTCTGCACCGAATGCGGCTGCTTCAGCAACACCTTATCCACCGCATCCCGCATCTCAAGGCTATATTCAAATGCTAGGTGTTTTCATGGATACCTTGGTTATTTGTAGTGCCACTGCGGTGATCATTTTATCATCAGGTGTACTAGACAGTTATCCTGAAGGTATTAACGGTATTCAATTAACACAATTAGCCTTGTCATCTAGTGTGGGTGGTTGGGGAAGTACTTTTATTGCAATTGCAATTTTCTTCTTTGCTTTTACCTCCATTATTGCCAATTATGCTTATGCTGAGAGTAATATGATTTTCCTTGGACGTAATCACACAACAGGGCTATTTCTTTTACGTTCAGCGGTTTTAGCTATGGTGATGTTTGGCGCTTTAGCGGATATGCCTCTTGTTTGGAAAATGGCCGATCTCTCAATGGGATTAATGGCAATGACTAATTTAATTGCAATTATCTTGCTTTCTGGTGTCGCCTTAAAATTAGTTAAAGATTATAACCAGCAACGACAAGCAGGTTTACTGCCGACATTTGATATTCGCCAATATCCAGAGTTACAAGATGACATTGAGGAAGGAATTTGGGACGAGAATATTGTTCCTGATGAACCTTTAGTTCGATGTGAAAAAGTGAGCAATAACTAAAGCACTAATAAAAAAGAGTCAAAACGCAGAACCCATATTCTTTAATATGGGTTTTTTTATTACAATTTAACTTTGGGAATAATCAATCAAGGATCAGAAATGAGGTCTAGTCGGTATTATATAGGATTACTTATTGCAATAAGCCTCCTAACCAGTTGTGCCAAACAACCAGTATTTATTGATAGAGGTGAATATATAGTTAAAGTTATTCCTAATAAGCAGGAAGCAAATGACTGCGTAAAATATCTGGTGATGCACTATACCGCGCTAGATGATGAACGCTCGCTTAAGGTTCTTACTGGGGGGCGAGTCAGTAGTCACTATTTGATCTCTACACATCCTTCATCTATTGATGGAAAGCCAGTGATTACTTCATTAGTGGATGAAAGGCAAATTGCATGGCATGCGGGCATTAGTCAGTGGGGAGACGCAACTAGCTTAAATAATTGCTCTATTGGGATCGAGATAGTCAATCTGGGTTACCGTGATAATGGCAAGTTTAGGTATTGGTATTCTTATACAGCGGATCAAATCGTGACGATTTCAGCGGTAATGAAAGATATTATTGACCGTTATGATATCGAACCTCAAAACGTTTTGGGTCACAGTGATATTGCACCTCTCAGAAAAGTTGATCCGGGTCCTTTATTTCCTTGGGAAAGATTAGCCAGTCAAGGTATAGGTGCTTGGCCTGATAAGCAATTAGTGAAAACTTATTTAGCAGGTAGAGATCCTTCAGAGCCTGTTGATGTCGCGAACTTCCAAAAGTTATTACAGCAATATGGTTATCAAACACCAACGAATGGTGTGTTAGATAATAATGCACAAAAAGTAGTGAAGGCTTTTCAAATGCATTTTAGGTCGAGCAAAGCAGATGGTATTCCTGATGCTCAATCAGAGGCGATTTTAAAGGCATTGATTGAGAAATACCGAACTTAAAGTTTCCTGTGATAAGCTGTACTGAATAGATAGTAAAAATGCAGGTAATAGAAAAGCAAAAAGCGTCTCCAATATAAAATTTGGAAGACGCTTTTTTTTATCAACTTATAATCAGCATTACAAATTAGGTGATATATGCTGGTTATTTCGCTGTATTTTCTATTGGAAGATTTTCTTCTTTAAAATTTAAGCTAACAACCAGCGAGATCACAAATGCAATCGCACCTGGTAATACCCAACCTAAGCCATAATCAGACAGTGGGATATAGCTAAATAATTGCAGTAAATCAGCATTTAACCATTTCAATTGTTTCAAGGTATCGAAAAGGCTCATCAAAACAATGATTGCAATTGTAAAGCGATAGGTAAAGCGAGGCGCTTTTAATTTATTACGAATAAATTGCAGTAATACCAATGTGACTGATGTTGGATAAATCATTAATAATGCAGGAATAGTCACTCGTAATAGTGTATCAAGACCAAACGTTGATACGACGGTGGTCATTAATGTAAATACCACAACCCAAAAGCGATAGCCTAAACGGTGATGGAATGTCGCAAAGTAGTCTGCCGCAGCACTTGTTACACCGACAAGTGTTGTCATACTGGCTAATAAAACAATACCTCCCATCAACCAAGTACCCACAGAGCCAAATAACGCATCAACATAACGTGAGAAAATCTGGCCACCGTTAGTAGCATTGAGTGCTGGATCAGCAAAAACAGAAACAGAGTGGCTTGTTGCACCTAAGTAGAAAAGGCACAGATAAAGTGCTGCTAATAGTAAGACTGAAATCATGCCTGCTTTTATGGTAATAAAACCGATCTGGCGTGGTTCAGTAATGCCTTTGGTATATAAAGCACGAGCAACGATACCACCAAATGCCATAGCAGAGAGGACATCCATGGTTTGGTAACCATCAATAAAACCAGAGAAGAAGCCATTTACCGCATAAAGGCCTGTTGGTTCACCAATTGGGGAAATCGGTTTAGCCACAACAGCAATACCCACAACCACCAGCAGAATTAACAGTGCTGGTGTCATAAACTTACCAATAGCGCTTATCATTGTGCCTTGTTTGAGCATGAAAAACATACTTGTGATATTGAAAACAAGTGCGAAAGTAAGGTGTGTTGCCGTATTTTTCTCAATAAGCCCTAAAGGTAAGAAACCCATTTCATAAGCAGTATTGGTGACACGAGGCATCGCAAAAGTAGAACCTACGATAAGATACAGTGCTACCCAGAAAATCACAGCCACCCATGAAGGCAAATCAACAGAAAGGCGCTCTCCACGTCCACGAATTGCGACGATAACCAAGGTAAGAAAAGGGAGTAAGACACCTGTAACCAGGAAACCTAAAGATGTACTAAACCAGAGGCTTCCTGATTGGAAACCCGCCATAGGAGGGAAAATAATATTGCCAGCGCCAAGGAAGAGTGCGAAAACCATCATCCCAAGAACGAGCATGTCTTTTGTAGAAAGCATAACTAAAACTACCTGTCTGTGAAGAAAATATATTAATGATTTATATTTGTTATTCTATATCTAGCCTAATTAACAGCTTAATATGTTGTGAAAATGCAGTTTGAATAACGAAAAGTGAATTGATAGTAACAAATTCTGAAGGATATGTAAGAAGAAAGGCAGATTTAACGCTCATTTAACAGTAATTATAGAATAATAAAAGGCTATGTTTTTGGTCGAAAAGCAGTGTGATCCTCTGCTGAGGATCACAATTGCTATATAATTTTGTAGACATTCGCGATAAAACACAAAAAAGATCGTGTTTAAATAAATTTATCGATAGCTACTGCAACACCGTGCTCTTCATTAGAAAGTGTGACGAATTTAGCGACTTTCTTCACTTCTTCAGGCGCATTTCCCATCGCAACACCTAAACCCGCATATTTTAGCATTGCCAAATCATTACCTTGATCACCAATACACATGATTTTTTCTGGTGTGATTTTCAAATGTTCAGCAACTTTTTTAACCGCACTCCCTTTATTGACATTGGTATTTAATACTTCAATAAAATAAGGGGCACTACGTAATATGCTGTATTGTTCATAAATATTAGTAGGAAGATATTGAATAGCATTATCCAAAACGGCAGGTGCATCAACAATCATAAACTTACTAAAATACATATCAGTTTGCATTTCATTCAGTGGACGATAATAAAGCGGAGTCCAAGATAAAAAGGCTTCTTGGCAGGTGAAATGGCTAATATGACTGTTGGTAGTATAAATCTTATTATCGCTGATAACGTGAAAATGGACGCCAATCTCACGAGCAAGGTTTTCAAAATAGAGATAATCTTCAAAATTGAGCAGATCTTGAATAATCACTTCACCATTATCTGCTTGATGGATTTGGCTACCATTATTGCTGATGCAGTAACAATCAGAGGTATCAAGACCGAGTATTTTTAAATAGGGATAGATGCCATTGAAGGAGCGTCCTGAAGCTAATACAATCTTAACTCCCGCCTCTTTTGCTCGCTGAACTGCTTGTTTTACTTCTGGCGTAATTTCGTGTTGTTTGTTAAGCAAGGTTCCATCTAAATCAATCGCGATAAGCTTAATACTCATTAGCATCCCCATATTAAATAAAAGCAATTATGATAAAGGAAGGGCGAAGCGGTCTATCATCACATAGCTTGAGTATTATTTATGTGACATTAAAGGCTATCTGTATAATGCCACATAAATGGAAGGGTTAATCACAACAAGGTGATTGTAAATGTAAAGGCTGTTTGGTTTCTAAAACGATCTCTTGATTTTGCCGAAAGTCGAAAGGCGTGATGCCATACTCTTTACGGAACATATAAGTAAAGTGAGATTGTGAACCAAAGCCGAAATCAAGGGCGATATCGAAGATAGAGCGCTCACTGGTACGTAATAAGTGAATAGCACCAGCTAATCTACGCTGACGGATATACTTTCCTAAAGAGGTGCCCGTGACTTCTTTAAAGATTTTCTGCATGTGCCAAAGAGAATACCCAGAATAAGCCGCCAACTCTTCAAGATGGATAACACGGCCTAAATGCTCCTCAATCCATTTACTTAGGGCGCAAACCAATGCGAGATGATTATCTTGTGGCATTACAGTTCCATTCTATCAATGAAGTTAAGGTAAAAATCAAAATTAACTCCCTAATCTTATACAAAAAATAGCAGACAGAGAAATCCATATTAATGGATAGCTATCTCTAATCGTTGGCAAAATGTGTACTTAAATAATATAAGGTCATTTTACATACAGTTTAGAGCGAAATAATGCAAATTATCTGAAGTCTGTCGAGGAAGCGTTTACCTTTCATAATGAAAGTTATGCTAAATTTACTCATAGAGATAATTGATTGCGAATTTTATAACAACAACTCCCTGTCTTGTTATCGTATTTAAGCGAATGCTTATAATGTGATAAGTCATACTAACAAAATGTATTTAAAGGATTTTAAATTGAACGCAAAGAAAATAATTATTAGCTTAATTATTGCATTAGTCATTACCTTTGGCCTCTATCTTGTGGCTTTAGATAATTTTTGCGATCGAGGAGAGGATTTCCAACAAGGTCTTTGTCGCTTTACCACATTATTCCCCTCTAAGCATCACTAAAAGATAGCTTTTCTTATTATTTTTCGCCTAGCATAAAATGTATTTGTTATTCAAGTCAGAATAGTGTTTTAATGGTGGCTTGAAATAAACAAAATCGTAAATATTAGTTTACACGTTAAGTTGATAAAATAATAAAGAGAAGAGGATGTATGGCGAGAGAGTCGCAACAGACAGAACTTAAGCGCGGTCTGAAAAATCGACATATCCAGCTAATTGCGCTGGGTGGTGCTGTCGGCGCTGGTCTGTTTCTTGGTATAGCGCAAACTATTAATATGACAGGCCCATCAGTAATATTAGGATATGCTATTGGTGGTTTTATTGCGTTTATGATCATGCGCCAATTAGGCGAAATGGTTGCCGAAGAGCCAGTTGCGGGTTCATTTAGTCACTTTGCTAATAAATATTGGAGCCCATTTGCTGGCTTCTTATCTGGCTGGAACTATTGGGTGATGTTTATTCTTGTCGGTATGGCAGAATTAACAGCAGCAGGTAAATACATTAACTATTGGTTACCTGATATTCCTGTTTGGGTTTCCGTTGCTATCTTCTTTGTGGCAATCAACTTAATCAATTTGATCAACGTTAAGATGTATGGTGAAACAGAGTTCTGGTTTGCCATTATTAAAGTATTAGCGATTGTTGGTATGATTTTATTTGGGAGCTACTTACTGGCAAGTGGTAATGGTGGCCCTCAAGCTTCGGTTAGCAATTTATGGGAGCTAGGCTTTTTCCCTCATGGTTTTACGGGGTTCATGTCTGCATTAGCCATTGTGATGTTCTCTTTTGGTGGACTTGAGCTGGTGGGGATCACTGCGGCTGAAGCTGAAAACCCAAAAGTGAGCATCCCAAAAGCGACTAACCAAGTTGTTTATCGTATTTTAATTTTCTATATCGGTTCATTGTTAGTGTTACTTTCACTTTATCCTTGGACTCAAGTTGTGAAAGGTGAAAGCCCATTTGTTCTGATTTTCCATAACTTGGATAATTTCTTAATCGCGAATATTTTAAATGCCGTGGTATTAACTGCTGCACTGTCTGTTTATAACAGTGGTGTTTATTCTAATAGTCGTATGCTTTATGGTTTGGCAAAACAAGGTAATGCGCCACATGCGCTTTCTCGCATTAATAAACGTGGTGTACCGGTAGTGTCGTTACTATTGTCAGCAATTGCGACTTCATTAGGTATCTTAGTTAACTATTTATTACCTGATCAGGCACTAGAACTATTAATGGCGTTGGTTGTAACCACGTTAGTACTTAATTGGATCATGATCTGTTTAGCGAATTTAAAATTCAGAGCGGCAAAAACAAAAGAGGGTGTAGAGCCTTTCTTTAAAGCACTTTGGTATCCATATGGTAACTATATCTGCCTTGCTTTCTTATGCATGATTTTAGTGATTATCTTATTTATGCCACAAGTGAATATTTCGGTGATTTTAATGCCATTCTGGATTGCGTTCTTATGGGTTGGATTTAAGATTTCCCGCATGAAAAAAATACCTAATAGCGCCCAAGCAAGCCAAGATATTTAAATACTACTGACTTATTTGGATAATAAAAAACGCATCATTAAGATGCGTTTTTTATGTTCTATTTTTATCATTTGCAATTATTCTGAACGGAAAAAATAAAAAATTACTGCCAACGTAACCAAGCAAATAACACGTTACCATTGTTATAAGTACCAGGCACATAAGTGGCTTGTAATGAAAGATGTCCGTAACCGACAGAAACTAACGGTAACGGGAGTGGCATAGGAATATAGTTGTATTCATGGCGCGCTGTAATACTTAGTGTAAAACCTGCGCCCATACGAAACCCGTCTTTATCACCGGGATACCACATTTTCTCAAAACCATAACCCATAATAGGCTGTACACGGTTATTTGAGTCCATAAATGCCATCGCATAAAGAGAGTGCCAATCACCATCGTTGTCATAACGATATTTCCCCATACCAAAGCCCCAAGGTGTTTCGTTATAGCGATCCGTTTTTTCTTTATCGTAAGTAAAACGATTATGCCAAGTCCATACAGGCAAATAGTAGTTATATTGGTCATTGTCCCAAGTTTGATTGACATTACGTTTGAATTTTCCCCAGTAGCTTTCTTCATTATTAGATTGAGATGGATTACTGGTGATTTGTTGGTTTTCTGTCGTAATAATCTGATGGGTATTGGAATTATTTTCAGAAGCGAAAGCAGACGTTGTTAATGCAAGAGACAACAGCGTTGTGGCTAATACGCTAGGGTGAAAATAGGATGATGACATAATATAACTCCGAGTACGGCATAAACAGTGATTCTGGTGATGACAAATAAACATTATTAATAGTGTTATTTAATCGACAAGTATTTAAGATAAGAGGTATCTGAAACTTTACTTCTTAAATAAAATCTTAAGGGATAAGAATCGGTTATAAAGAAAATAAATAGATTTATTATATTTATGGATGTAATTTTGTCTGATATTAAATGCTGTTTATCTTTATAATAATGTATTGTTTTTAATGAAAAATTAAGTTTTTATTAGATTGCTAATAAATAGCTGATAAATAAGGTTAAAGAGAAATAATTTTAGGTTGGTCATTTTCAACAGCAAAATTCCATAAAATAGCTATTTTTATGACTTAATGAAAATATTGAGATAAATTTAATATCAATAACATTAGGTTATAAAAAGAGATTAATTTCCAGCGGATAATAGAGTAACGAATAAGAAGAGTTAAATAAAAAAAAGAAAAAAACAGAGGTTGGTTTATAAAACGTTTAGGTTTAAGCGCTAACAACAGGAGTGTTGTCTGTTTTTTATACAGACAATCCTATGTTGAAAGAGTGCAAATTAAAGAATTGTTGCTTACACTCTCTCAACGTGAAGAAAGCATTTATTGAGATAATTTTTCTTGGCTAATAACAAGGAGTCGGTGAGTATGAGTATCACGATCCTTACCCCAGCAGAAAGCGTCCCACTTATTGTAGAAATCTTCAATACTGTTAATTAAGTGTAATGGTCTATCTTCTTCTGTTCCATCTGAGGCATAAATATAATGACCTTTACTAAAAGCCCATAAAATCATATCAATCCAAAAACCTTTACCATCAGAGGTTTGTTCTTCATCAGTAACAACGATATTATGAACTTTTAAAAGATTACAGAAAAAAGTACGAGGTAATTCTCTTATAGCATTACGATGTTTAGGTATACGGGAACGCCACACTTTTATTTGAGTGCATGTTGTTTTTCCATAAACTATGTCTTGTCGGAATCTAAGCTCAACAAGATAGGCTGTTTCACTTTCTTTGTCTGTAGTGACAAGCCTGTACTGATCTTTACGTAATGATTTAACTAAACGGTATCCTATTGGAATGTCAAAACCTTCCAAATCAACATCTTTTACACCTTGAGTGAGAAACTGAAGTGTATGTTCAATATTTTTAGCTGGTAGTTTCAACTTTTCATTAAAATCTGCATCAGGAATAAGATAAGGCATTGATTGTCCATTATTCTGTTGCGATGGTTCATTTTTCATTTAGCCCCTCCGCATTGTGTGATTGTCCAGAAATGCATTATAAATACCTCATCTAGCAGATAATATATCGATTGTCGTTAAAACGAACAAAATAATTTATTTTATTCTTATTATTTAAATATAGCTGAAATATATTCCTTAAATTGATGTGTCATGCAATAGAAGCCATCGGCTTAGTATTTATTATATACAACCTTAGCTGATTTATCTTACTGAATCACAAATCTCAACAATAGAGAATCTATAGATTGAGATGAGCTATCAAACTAGCTTCTTTATCTTGAGCATGCGATACTCCTTATCGCCTGAATTTACAGGCTTTGGCTCGGGGCGCCTTATGGCTGAGATGAACCCGTATAACCTGATCTGGATAATGCCAGCGTAGGGAAGTCAAGGTAACTCTGCTGATTAACAGAGCCCGACTTTTCTGTAACTGGTGAAAGGAGGAGTTAATCAGTGAGATTCAATGCATTGTCTATCGCAGGCACCGACCCTAGTGGTGGTGCAGGTATTCAGGCCGATCTGAAAACATTTTCCGCACTGGGTGTATATGGCACAACCGTAATGACGGCACTGGTTGCCCAAAATACCTGTGGTGTCCGTAGTGTCTATGATTTATCCCCTGATTTTGTTGCAGCTCAATTAGATGCTGTCTTGTCTGATGTTCGAATTGATAGTGCCAAAATTGGCATGCTCTCTAATGCCTCAATTATTGATGTGGTTTGCGACAAACTTCAGCAATATGCGATCCCTTTTGTTGTACTTGATACCGTGATGATTGCAAAAAGTGGTGATCCTCTATTACAGCCTGATGCGGTTAATAAAATGGTTACTCAGCTTTTGCCTCTGGTTGATTTGATCACGCCTAATTTACCTGAAGCGGCAGCACTGCTAGGTTGTGAAGTTGCTCAAGATGAAATAATGATGAAGCAACAAGGCTATGCATTGCTAAAACAGGGATGCCAAGCGGTGTTGATGAAAGGCGGGCATTTAACCGAAAATGAAAGCCCTGATTGGTTGTTTACTCAAGAAGGTGAGTGGCGATTTACCTCAAAACGCGTTAATACAAAAAATACGCATGGGACAGGATGTACACTTTCAGCCGCTTTGGCCGCTATTCGTCCTCAAGTTTCTAACTGGCAAATTTGTGTTGAACAAGCAAAAGCCTATTTACAACAAGCATTAGAACATGCCGACAGTTTAGAGGTTGGACAAGGTTTTGGTCCTGTACACCATTTTCATCGCTGGTGGTGATGTAAAAAAGCCCCTATAAAAGGGGCTTTAGCGTGTCGCAGAATTGTTTTTTTAAGCAATAGTGACAGATTTGTTTAGATAAACATCTTGTACTGCATTAATTAGCGCAACGCCATCTTTCATTGATTTTTTGAAGGCTTTACGACCTAAAATTAAACCCATACCACCCGCACGTTTATTGATAACCGCAGTGCGTACAGCATCTTCAAGGTCATTATTACCTGAAGCGCCACCAGAGTTAATTAACCCTGCACGACCCATATAGCAGTTTGCTAATTGATAACGAACTAAATCAATTGGGTTTTCAGTGGTGAGTTTGGTGTAAACACGCTCATCAGTATGACCAAAACCAATCGCTTTAAAGCCACCGTTATTTTCAGCCATTTTTTGTTTAACGATATCCGCACCAATTGTAGCGGCTAAATGGTTCGCTTGACCTGTTAAGTCTGCACTTGCATGGTAATCAACACCGTCTTTTTTAAATGCAGGGTTACGTAAATAGGCCCACAATACGGTGACCATACCTAATTCATGAGCACGTTCAAAGGCCATTGAAATCTCTTCAATTTGGCGACGGCTTTCTTGTGAACCAAAGTAAATGGTCGCACCCACTGCAACAGCACCCATTTCAAAGGCTTGTTCTACACTGGCATACAGTGTTTGGTCATATTGCGCTGGGTAGCTTAAGGTTTCATTGTGGTTTAACTTCACAAGGAAAGGAATTTTGTGTGCATAACGACGAGAAACAGAAGCAAGAACACCATAAGTAGAGGCAACACAGTTACAACCCGCTTCAATAGCCAACTCAACAATATTTTTTGGATCAAAATAGAGTGGGTTTGCGGCAAAAGAGGCCGCGGCAGAGTGCTCAACACCTTGGTCAACAGGTAGAATAGACAGATAGCCCGTTCCCGCTAAACGTCCGTGATTAAACAGGGTTTGCATTGAACGTAACACGCTATTAGGGCGATTGTTATCAATCATAACACGATCAACAAAGTCAGAACCTGGCAGGTAGAGATTTTCGCTTGGGATGGTTTGGCAACGATGTTCTAATAATGATTTTGCATCAGCACCTAACAAACTTACTATATCAGTCATTACATACTCCAGTTCATGATGAGATGAGAGTGATTGTCATTTATCTACACTAAGATAACAAGTCACATTGAGGCGGTAACCGGCAGTGGATCGCTTCAGGTAACACAATAAATTCAAATTTATTCCCTAAAAGTGGTTCTCCATCTAAATTAAATACCATTTCATGAGAAGCACTAATGTTTACCCAGCGACTGTCGCGCTCGATAATCTTGTCGTTTTTTTTACGATCAAACAGGCTATTCAAAAGAGAAGGGAGTAATTCGTGTGCTTCAACAATGGTGATATTGAGTTTATTGTCGTTAATTAATGCTTCGGGGCAGAGTTGTTGTCCTCCTCCTGCTTGACGACCATTACCAATACCTAAAATCAGTGATTCACCTTCCCAGTGAAAATTTTCAGCTTCAATTGTGCAATGATCCGCTTTTAAAGAGTCAATACTTAAAAGGCCATTAATAAAATAGGCGGCCCCACCTAATGCTGATTTTAAGGCTTCAGGGGTTTCTGTTGTGATTTTTGTTCCAAAGCCGCCTGATGCCATATTGATAAAATAGTGAGTCTTATTCACAGCGATAACATCAATTGGTACAGCGCGACCTTTAACGGCTAAATTAAGTGCATTTTCCATATCACGAGGGATTTGTGCGCTGGTCGCAAAATCATTTGCTGTGCCTAATGGAATAATACCTAGAGTGGGAGGAGATGAAGGTGAAAGATGAATTAATTCAGATGCAACACGATTAATTGTACCGTCACCACCAGCTGCAATAACAGTTTCAGCATTTATATCAATAGCTTCTTGTACAAAACGTTGCACATCACTCGATTCCCAAGTCACTCTCACTTGGAGATCAAAACCTTCATCACGTAATTGGCAAACGGCTTTTCTCAATGCGCTATTATTCGCGCTTTTTCCATTAATGATTAGCAAACTAATTTTACTCATTGATGAGTTCCTTTAATTGAATCACTCTTTTAAAGGTAATGGATATCGAGAAAATTACTATGTTTTTTACAAATGATAACGAAAAAAGGAGTGTGGTTTTATACAAAAGGGGGATTGATAAGAAGGGAACAAAAAGAAAAGGCAAATCCAAGGGAGATTGGATTTGCCAAGGAGGTGGTTCCTAGTCTTACTGTATTCATTCTAGTTCTTTATTTTTCGGAACTGATGATACGGTAAACAAATCATTATTGATGTGATCTGTATTTGAAATTGACCACTTTAAATCAGATTATGACGCTTTACTTCACTTCTACCGCATCAATTTTATGCGGTTGACGTGTTGTTGTACCTTGTAGGTTGCGGATCAGCAGTGCAAAATCTAAATCAACATCTTCAGGAACAGATAAATAAACCATGTGACCATTACCTGGTGCAACATCCGTTGGCTGCTGTTTTTTGTTAAACAGCGCTTCTAACGTAAATTGAATATTTCCCGTTGGTGTCATTAATTCTAGGCTATCACCTAAAACAAATTTATTTTTAACATCAACTTCAGCTAAACCGTTTACGCGTTTACCTGTAAATTCACCGACAAATTGTTGAGTGTCAGAGACAGAATAACCATATTCATAAGTTTGGTACGCATCATGGGTATGACGACGTAAAAAACCTTCTGTATAACCGCGGTGTGCTAAGCCTTCTAATGTAGTTAGCAACGTTGGATCAAAAGGTTTACCTGCAACAGCATCATCAATTGCACGACGATACATTTGTGCAGTACGGGCACAGTAATAGAAGGATTTAGTACGACCTTCAATTTTCAGCGAATGTACACCCATTTGAGTTAATTGCTCAACGTGTTCAATCGCGCGTAAGTCTTTAGAGTTCATGATATAAGTACCGTGTTCATCTTCGAACGCAGTCATATATTCACCAGGGCGTTTTGCTTCTTCGATTAAGTAAACTTTGTCTGTTGGCGCGCCAACACCTAAAGTAGGCTCAACGTTTTTAACTGGGATTGGTGTGTATTTTTCAACGATATTACCAACCTCGTCTTCTTTGCCTTCTTCGACTTTATATTCCCAACGGCAAGCATTAGTACATGTACCTTGGTTCGGGTCACGCTTATTGATGTAACCAGATAACAGGCAACGGCCTGAGTAAGCCATACATAATGCACCGTGAACGAAAACTTCTAATTCCATATCAGGAACTTGCTTACGAATTTCAGCAATTTCATCAATAGAGAGTTCACGAGAAAGGATCACGCGAGTTAATCCCATTTGACGCCAAAATTTTACGGTTGCCCAGTTAACGGCATTGGCTTGCACTGAAAGGTGGATATCCATTTCAGGGAAGGCTTCTCGTACCATCATGATCAAACCCGGATCAGACATAATCAGCGCATCAGGGCCCATATCAATGACGGGTTTTAAGTCACGGATAAAGGTTTTTAATTTAGCATTATGAGGTGCGATATTAACCACAACATAGAAGCGCTTACCTAATTCGTGGGCTTCTTGAATACCTTTAGCAAGGTTTTCGTGGTTAAACTCATTATTACGCACACGTAAGCTATAACGTGGCTGACCTGCATAAACGGCGTCTGCGCCATAAGCAAATGCATAGCGCATATTTTTTAATGAGCCAGCAGGAGAGAGCAATTCGGGTGTAAACATGGTTAATTTCCTGGTTCTGATTTCAAGTCAGTCCCCCCACACATTGGGTAGGGGTATATCATAAAGGGGTGGATTCTAGCGCTTAAGTGTAGCGAGGTTCAATGTATTCCTGAAAAAATATCATCGAAAACGGTAAGCTTGGGTTTCCCAACGATAACCTTGACCATAAATTGAGCGAATAAATTCAATTTGATCGTTAAGTTGCTCAAGTTTACGTCGTAAGTTTTTAATATGACTATCAATGGTTCTATCCGTCACAATGCGGTAATCATCATAAAGATGATCCATAAGCTGATCTCGCGTTAATATCTTGCCTGGTTGTGTGGCTAAGGCCTTTAATAGGCGAAATTCAGCGGTGGTTAAATCGAGAATTTTATTATTGTATTGGATTTGATAAGCCTGTTCATCAATCACAACTAACTTATCGCTCTGAACAATATCTTGAGGACGATAAAAACGACGCAATAACGTTTTGACTCTGGCGACCACTTCTCTTGGGCTATATGGTTTGCAAATATAATCATCAGCACCAATTTCAAGACCTAATAATCTGTCGACTTCTTCTGTTTTGGCAGTGACCATAATAATGGGAATGTCGGAGAATTGGCGCAACTCTTTACAAATTGTGATGCCATCTTTTACAGGTAACATAAGATCTAACAAAACTAAATCATAGTGCTGCTGTTTTACACAATGGCTGACTTCCGCGCCATCGGCTAACCAATGTGTTTGATAACCTGATGCTTGCAGATAATCAATGAGCAATTGTGCAAGTTTGGGTTCATCTTCAACAATTAGGATTGAATAGGGTGATTCAGTCGTTGTCATTTATCAGCTCAATAATTATTAGCGCAAAATGATAAGGCTTAATTATCATCAGAATATGCAGGTAATTCTATAAGGATTTTCATGCCACCTAAAGAGGAAGGCATGGAACTTATCTTACCATTATGAGCTTCAATAATATTTTCGCAAATCGCAAGCCCTAATCCAGACCCACCACTTGCTCGATTTCGTGAACTTTCAGCACGATAAAAACGCTGAAAAACCGCTTTATATTGCGATTCATCAAGCCCTGGTGCGCTATCTTCTAATGAAATTAGCACACTATTATGGCCTTTCTTGGTACTGATATGTAATTGACCTCCAGAATAGGTATAACGCACGCTATTTTCTAGCAGATTGTGAAAAAGCTGGATAAGCCTATCTGGATCGGCTTGGACAATCAGCGACGATAAATCATCTAACTCGGTGAATAGGGCAATATCTTTGGTTTGGTAAGTGTGACGATAAGAGGCTACCGCTAATAAAATTACTTCATTAATATCAACAAAGTCTTTGCGATAGGTTAAAGAGCCTCTATCTGATAATGAAAGCTGGTGGAGATCATTGACGAGTTTAGTCAGATTCGTCACTTCAAATAACAGAGAATTTAAGGTTTCGGCTGTAGGTTTTCTCACACCATCTTGTAATGCTTCAAGCTCACCTTTTAAGATAGCCAGTGGTGTTCGCAATTCATGAGAGATGTCGGCCATATAATCACGGCGAATTTGCTCATTTTTTTCTAATGTACTGGCAAGTTGGTTAAAATCAGTGGCGAGTTGGCTGATTTCATCTTTACTAGTAGGATGAACCCGAACAGAGAAATCGCCAGCAGCCAGTTTATGGGTTGCTTCAACCAAACGCTTAACAGGGCGTATCATGCTGCGAGAAAGAACCAATGTGATTAGCAGTGCAAACAGAACAGTTGCACCTGCAATAATCCAACTGGTACGCAGTTGTTGCTTATCAAAACTGATATCGGCTTCACTACTGATTTTATCTGCGGCACTGACAATCACCCATCCAACAATTTCATCGTGAAAGGTAATAGGCTTTTTAAATGTCTCTGCGGGAAATTGATTGTCATGTCCAAATAAGCGCTTCATGTCTTTATCTACAATCCAAAACTGTGTACGCCAACCGCGAGGCGGAGGGCCATCACCACTTTGGCTTATCTGATCAATGGTTCTTAATATTTGATAGACAGAATGTTCATCTTTGTATAAAAAATGCCAATCACCAGCTAATTCATATTGTTCAGTTAAGGCTTCTGCAATATGAGTTGCTCGCTGTTCACTGTTTTTCTTGATATAGCCAATAAAGCCTTGTTGAAAGCTACTACGAATACCAATATGCATAGCAAAGACAACCACCATGCACGTTGCGAAAATCACCAGAAACAGCTTGCTTCTCAATTTCATGCATTTGCCTCTTTTTTGCTGATACGTCGTTGTTGCCAACGTTCACGCAATCCATCAAAAAATAGATAAATAACAGGGGTGGTATAGAGCGTTAATAGCTGGCTCATTAATAAGCCACCGACGATGGTAATACCCAAAGGTTGTCTTAATTCTGCACCATCACCACTGCCTAACATTAACGGCAAAGCACCAAATAACGCCGCAAGTGTCGTCATAATAATAGGACGAAAACGCAATAAGCTGGCTTGAATAATCGCCTCTTTGGCAGACAATTTACCTTCACGCTGTGCGGTAATTGCAAAATCTACCATGATAATGGCGTTTTTCTTCACAATACCAATAAGCAACATAATGCCGATAAGTGCAATTAGGCTAAAGGGGGTATCGAAAAGCTGTAACGCCAATAACGCACCTACGCCCGCAGAAGGAAGGGTAGATAAAATGGTTAGCGGATGAATATAGCTTTCATACAGCACACCTAACACTAAATACACCGTGACTATTGCTGCCAAGATAAGAATAAGCTGTGACTTTATGGTTTCTTGGAAAACCTGTGCAGTGCCCGCAAATGTGCCTCTTACCGTATTGGGTACACCCAATTCAGTCATTGTGCGTTCAATAGAATTAATGGCATCAGCTAACGTATAGCCTTCAGGTATATTAAAAGCAATAGTTGATGCTGCGGATAATCCTTGGTGATTCACACTTAATGGTGCGTTAGCAGGATACCAACTGGCGAATGCGGATAATGGAATACGTTCACCTTGTGAATTGACCACATACATTTTATCTAATGCAGAGACATCTTGGGTATATTGTTCAGACACTTCCATCACCACTTTATACTGATTTAATGGCGCATAAATGGTGGAGATCTGGCGTTGACCAAAGGCATTGTTAAGTAGATTATTCACATCACTGACATTAATACCTAATTGCGACATCGTATCGCGATCATAAGTCAGAGCCATTTCAGCGCCTTTGTCTTCTTTATCTGAGTTAACATCCACAAGCTCAGGTAATTCGCCTAAGGCTTTACGTACAATAGGCTCCCATTTACGCAACTCGCTTAAATCATCGGCTAATAATGTAAATTGATAACTGGCATTGGCTTGACGCCCACCCGCTCTTACATCCTGTACGGGCATTAAAAAGAGGTTAGCTCCGGGTTCATTCGCTAATTTTGTGCGTAAACGATTAATAACTTGATTCGCACTGTCAGTTCTTTCTGACAACGGATTGAGGGAGATAAACATAAACCCACTGTTAATGCGACCGCCACCAGTAAAACCAGTCACGCTATCCACGTCTTTATCCGCATTAATTTCTTGCATAAAGCGAGCCATTTTTTCTTTCATCGACTGGAATGAAATACTCTGATCCGCTCGCACAAATCCCATTAATCGACCTGTATCTTGATCGGGGAAAAAGGTTTTGGGCGCGCTAATATATAAATAAACATTTAAGCCCAAGGTTGCGAGAAAAATCGTCATAATCCAGCGTTTATGGCGCAATGCAGCTTGTAATGTGACGCTGTAACCTTGTTGGGCGCGGAAAAGTAACTTACCAAAACCTCGTAAATGCGACTGTGCTTTCGGTTTCATTCCTTTTAATAAATGTGCGCACATCATGGGGGTTAGCGTTAACGAAACAAACAAAGAGATAGCGATTGCTGTCGTTAATGTAATGGCAAATTCTTTAAATAATCGCCTAACAAGACCATCCATTAACAGTAATGGAATAAAAACGGCAACAAGAGAAATGCTCATCGAAAGTACGGTAAAACCCACTTCACCGACACCTTTTAGTGCGGCTTGTTTAGGCTTTAAACCATTTTCAATATGACGAGAGATGTTTTCAAGTACGACAATCGCATCATCAACCACAAAACCTGTAGCAACCGTTAATGCCATTAATGAAAGGTTGTTTAAGCTAAAGCCACAGAGATACATCGCTGAAAAAGTACCAATTAATGAAACGGGTACAGCAACAGCAGGGATCAGAGTGGCGCGACCTGAGCGTAAAAATAAGAACACCACTAAAATGACTAACGCCACCGCAATGGCTAACGCACGTTCAACTTCAGCTAGGGATGCGCGAATAGTCGGTGTTCTATCTTGTGCAACTTTTAAATCAACACTGGCAGGAATAAGCTCACGCAATTCAGGAAGTTCATCACGAATACGATTAACGGTTTCAATAATATTTGCACCTGCTTCACGGCGAATAACCAACAAGATAGCAGGCTCACCGCCACTCATACCCGCAGCGCGTGCGTTTTGTACGGAATCAGTCACTTGTGCCACATCACTTAGACGCACAACCGCATCTTGATTGTAATGCACAATAATTGGGCGATATTCAGCGGCTTTGCTTAGTTCATCATTGGTTTGAATTTGCCAACGATTATCATCATTATTCACAAAGCCTTGAGGTCGTCGCACATTAGCTTGGTTTATGGCTTTTCTGACATCATCTAGGCTTACGTTTTGATTGAACAATGCATCAGGATTAAGGGCGACACGAACCGCAGGTAGTGAACCGCCACCGACAGAAACTTCACTGACACCTTCAATTTGTGAGATTTTTTGTGCCAATCGTGTTGATGCTAAATCGTAAAGCTCACCCGTGTTTTGTGTGTCAGAGGTGAGCGTTAAAATCATAATCGGTGCATCAGAAGGATTCGATTTATAATAACGTGGGCGGCTTGGCATCCCTGAAGGTAGCAAGCTTTGTGATGCATTTAATGCCGCCTGTACATCTCGTGCCGCCGTATTGATATCTTTATTTAAATCGAAAACCAGTGTGATATTGGTACTCCCTAGCGAACTGCTTGATGTCATCTCATCAATCCCCGCAATACGCCCTAAAGAGCGCTCAAGCGGCGTAGCAACAGAGGATGCCATCGTTTCAGGAGATGCCCCAGGCAATGAGGCATTGATATTAATAACGGGGTAATCCACCTGTGGCAAAGGCGCCACAGGAAGTAACATAAAGCCCAATACACCGCAAAGTGAAATTGCTAAACTGAGCAACGTGGTTGCTACAGGTCGTTGAATAAAGAGGGCGAAGAACTTCATGATACAGCCCCGTTATTATTTTCAACGTGTTTATTGCGGTTGATATAGAGCGATAATTTATCAAATAACAGATAAATTACCGGTGTCGTAAATAGGGTTAAGATCTGGCTCATAATTAAGCCTCCAACCATACAAACCCCTAATGGTTGACGTAATTCTGCCCCTACACCTGTACTCAACATTAAAGGTAAAGCACCTAAAAGCGCCGCCATTGTGGTCATTAAGATTGGGCGGAAACGTAATAAACACGCTTGATAAATAGCTTCGTAAGGCGTTAAACCTTGTTCTCGTTCAGCGGCAAGGGCAAAGTCTATCATCATGATCGCATTTTTCTTTACGATCCCGATAAGCAAGATGATCCCAATAATCGCAATAATATCAAGCTCATTGCCTGCTGCAATTAAAGCAAGTAATGCCCCAACACCCGCTGTTGGCAGTGTAGATAAAATAGTAATAGGGTGAATAAAACTCTCATATAGCACGCCTAATACAATATACATTGCTACAATTGCCGCGATAATCAGCCACAAAGTACTCGAAAGCGCGCTTTCAAATGCCAGTGTCGCCCCTTGGAATTGGGTGGTAATATCTTTTGGCATAGAAATCTGCTCTTCAGCCAATTTCACTGCATTCACCGCTTCTTCAAGAGAGGATTGTTCGGCGACATTAAATGAGAATGTTGCTGAAGGAAATTGTTCTTGATGATTAATAGAGAGCGGTGCCAAGCGTTGCTCTACGGATGCAATAGATAATAAAGGTACCATCGCACCATCTTTACCCGTTAAATGCACGGCTGAAAGTGCCTGTAATCCATCTCCGTTGCGAATATTTTGTTCTAATACCACGCGATACTGATTTGCTTGAGTGTAGATAGTGGAAATTAAACGCTGACCAAACGCATTATAAAGTGCATTATCAATATCACTCATTGAAATACCTAAACGGCTTGCTGAGTCTCTATCCACTTTGATATACGCCATCATGCCGTTATCTTGCCAATCACTGCTAATATCAGTCAATTCAGGGCTATCTTTTAATGCTTGAGAGAGTTTTGGTACCCAAGAGGCCAATTCATCTAATGATGTTGCTTGTAGCGTAAATTGATACTGAGTACGAGAAACTTGCGTATCAATCGTTAAATCTTGAGTTGGTTGTAGATAGAGAGTCATTCCTGAAATAGAAGCAATACGCTCTTGTAAACGAGGAATAATCACATCTATCCGATCTTCACGCTGATCAAGAGGCTTCAACGTAATTTGTAAACGACCGATGTTTAAGGTTGCGTTGCTTCCATCAATACCCACGAAACTAGCAATATTATCAATAGCAGGATCATCAATTAATTTATCAACGACCTGTTGCTGTTTTTCTACCATTGCTTGGTAAGAAATAGATTGTGAGGTTTCAATGGTGCCTTGCAATAGCCCGTTATCTTGTAATGGGAAGAAGCCTTTAGGAATAAACATATATAGAAATACGGTTAGTACTAATGTGCTAAGTGCTACGCCAAGCGTTATCCATTGATGGTTTAAAACACGTTTGAGCCAAACTGCATACACTGCAATCATTTTTTCAAAAAAACGCTCGCACGCCATTTCAAAACGGTTGTGTTTGATTTCATTTTCAGGCTTTAGCAATCGAGCACACATCATTGGCGTTAATGTGAGCGAAACCACCGCAGAGATTAGAATGGCAACAGCAAGGGTGATTGCAAACTCTCTAAATAGACGACCAACAATATCTCCCATAAATAATAGGGGGATCAGTACGGCAATCAGAGAGAAAGTGAGTGAAATAATGGTAAAGCCAATCTCGCCAGCTCCTTTTAAAGCGGCTGTTAACGGTTTATCACCACGTTCGAGATAACGGGAAATATTTTCAATCACAACAATGGCATCATCGACAACAAAGCCTGTGGCAATGGTTAATGCCATTAAAGTGAGGTTGTTGACAGAGAATCCACAAAAATACATCACCGCAAACGTACCTACTAATGAAAGCGGTACGGCAATACTTGGGATTAAGGTTGCGACGCCATTACGTAAAAAGAGATAAATGACCATTACCACAAGGGCGATAGCTAAACCAAGTTCAAACTGCACATCTTTAACTGAAGCGCGGATCGTTGTCGTTCTGTCTGTTAAGATCTCAACATTAACGGATTTTGGTAAATTAGAGACTAAATCAGGCAATAAATTACGAATATTATCAGTGGTATCAATAACGTTAACACCAGGTTGTCGTTGAACATTAATAATAATCGCTTGCTCATTATTCGCCCATGCCCCTAATTGATTGTTTTCAGGTGCTTGTTCAATAGTGGCAATATCAGATAAACGGATTGGTGCGTCATTTTTATAGGTAACGATTAATTGGCGGTAATCTTCTAATGATTTCATCTGATCATTAGCAGATAACGTCACAGAGCGAGTTGGCCCATCAAGGCTCCCTTTCGCTGAGTTAACGTTCGCATTATTGATTGCTACACGAATTTTTTCGCTATCTAAACCGTAAGATGCTGCGGCTTGTGCATTGAGTTTGACTCTAACAGCGGGGCGCTGACCACCCGCTAGTGCCACCAAACCCACGCCATTAACTTGTGAGATTTTTTGCGAAATACGGGTTTCAACCATATCTTGCAACTGTGTCATTGGTAATGTTGAGCTAGTAACCGCCAAGGTTAAAATAGGCGGATCAGCCGGATTGACTTTGCTGTAAATCGGAGGATAAGGTAAATCGGATGGTAGCAGATTAGTCGCTGCATTTATCGCAGCTTGTACCTCTTGCTCTGCAACATCTAATGGTAATGTGAGTTGAAACATCAGTGTGATCACTGATGCACCACCAGAGCTTTGTGACGACATCTGTTTTAATCCAGACATCTGCCCAAATTGACGCTCTAATGGCGCGGTAACCGCGGATGTCATTACATCAGGGCTTGCACCAGGGTAGAGTGTAACAACTTGAATTGTTGGGTAATCGACTTCTGGCAAGGCAGACACTGGCAACATGCGATAGCCAACAATACCCGCTAACAGTATGGCAACCATAAATAAAGTTGTTGCAACAGGGCGCAGAATAAATAAGCGAGAAGGACCGCCACCTGTACCGTGTGTTTTTTCTGTCATTACGCTTTCTCCGCGACAACACGGTCATTTTCTTTATTTTTTGGTGCTGTTGGTGTCACGATATCGACTTTTGCACCTTGTGTTAATCTATCCACACCATCGGTTACAACACGTTGATTTGCTGATAAACCCGAAGCGATAACCACTTTTTCTGCATTTTGTAATGCAACTTCAACACGTAATTTGCTCACTTTATCTTCGCTATCAACAACCCAGACAAAGTGACCTTCATTCCCCATTTGCAATGCTGCATTAGGAATAACCACTGCCTTTTCTAACGTGGTGACGTAAAGGCGTACATTCACGAATTGATTAGGGAATAGTGTATTTTCTTGTTGAGGGAAACGGGCTTTTAACTTTATGGTGCCTGTCGCTGCATCAATTTGATTATCAACACTAAATAGTGTGCCTTGTGCTAATTCAAATTGATTATTTCTATCTAACGCCGTAACAGGCAAATCTGCATTGTTTTTACGTGCTTGAATAACATTCGCTAAATCTTGTTCTGGCAAAGTAAAAAGCACATCAACAGGGTCCATTTGATTGATAACAACGATAGGCGTGGATGAACCGCCAGAAATATAGTTTCCTACATCAACTTGCTTTAAACCCACTCGGCCTGAAATAGGTGCCGTGATTTTGCTGTAGGTTAATTGCAGTTGTGCATTGCTGATAGTGGCTTCATCAATACGAATACTGGCTTCAGATTGTTTTACTAAAGCTTGCTGGTTATCTAACTCTTGTTGTGAGACTAAGTTAGTTTTCGCTAATTTCTGATAACGCACTAAATCAAGGCGTGCATTTGCTAATGTGGCTTGATCTTTTGCTAGCTGTCCTTTGGCTTGGGCTAATTGTACTTCAAAAGGGCGCGAGTCAATTTCAGCTAAGAGATCGCCTTTTTGAACTTGTTGGCCTTCGGTGAAATGTAGCGCCATTAATTGACCTTCAACACGGCTAGTGACGGTCACGCTGTTAGTGGCTTTTACTGTACCTAAAGCAGATAAAAATTGAGGGACATCTTCTTGTGTTGATGTTGCAACTTGAACAGGCGGCAAAGGAGGACGACGAGATCCAGATGTACCTCGACTCTGGGTGTTTGTTGCTTGAGTCCCTTTATTTTCGGGCGACGCTGTTTTTGCTGCATTAAATTGCCAATAGGCGTAACCACCTGCGATTACGACGATTAAAGCGATAATGAGAGAAACTCTTTTTTTAGCATTTTTGTTTTTATTCATTACTTTTGTGATCCCACTGGCAACTAGCTAATCAGAAATACTGAAATGAAAATCTGGAATGGTGACATTCTACCTGTTTCTTCACAGTTAAAAATGGAGGAAATATGGAAATTAAGTCAAGGAATGTGTTTTGTTGGCGTTATTTTAATCAGTTAAAACAAATTGCTACTGGCATTATTTTACCGTTGTTATTCAATAAGAACTAATTTAGCAAAATATAGGTAAACAGTAGCGTAGCTTAATTGTTTATATAGAGATAATTAAGTGAAAAATAAATTATTGATTATCAGTGAGTTATTTTGTTTGATGTTTTTTTAATCGCATAACTATTTTGTACAAATGCCTGTAACTATGATAAAACGCAATACTTAGTTATAATTCTTAGATAATTATGCTTTCCAGTGATAGAATGCCAACCTTGTTTTTCTCTGCGTTGAACTCTTTTCAAAGAATAACAATCCAGTATGAAATTCACCGAGCTTTAACTCTGTCTTAAATAACGAAATTTTTGTAAAAAATTAGCCTAAATATAAAGGCGTAATAGAATAATTAGAGGTTTTTAGTGTCAACTGCAAACACACCTGACGATGGACAAAAACCGAGCCTGAATGCATTTAAACAGCCTCGCGCGTTTTATCTTATCTTCTCAATCGAGTTATGGGAACGTTTCGGCTATTACGGTCTTCAAGGGATCATGGCCGTTTACTTGGTTAAAATGCTGGGCATGGGTGAAGCGGAAGCTATCACTGTTTTTGCTGCATTTACCGCGTTGGTCTATGGTTTTGTTGCTATCGGTGGATGGCTTGGGGATAAAGTCCTTGGTACTAAAAGGGTTATTATTCTTGGTGCAATCGTACTGGCAATTGGTTATGCAATGGTGGCATTCTCTGATCACGATAAAGACGTGATTTATTGGGGACTTGCAACGATTGCAGTAGGTAATGGTTTATTTAAAGCTAACCCATCTTCATTATTAGCAACCTGTTATGAGAAAGACGATCCGCAATTAGACGGTGCATTTACCATGTACTACATGTCTATCAATGTGGGTTCTTTCTTCTCCATGTTAGCGACACCGTGGTTGGCGGCTAATTATGGTTGGGATGTTGCATTTGCACTGAGTGTTGTGGGTATGCTGATCACACTAGCAAACTTTGTTGTTTGTCGTGGTTGGATAAAAGATAAAGGTTCTAGACCTGACTTTGAACCGCTTAACTATTCAAAATTATTATTAACGCTGGTGGGTATTGTTGCACTGGTCGCTGTATCCACTTGGTTGCTACATAATAATGAAGTGGCAAGTTGGTCTTTAGCAATCATCTCATTAGGTATCATCCTGATTTTTGCGCGTGAAACGTTCATGATGAAGGGTGCGGCTCGCCGTAAGATGATTGTTGCATTCTTGCTGATGGTTGAAGCGGTTGTATTCTTCGTTCTTTACGATCAAATGCCAACTTCTTTAAACTTCTTCGCGATCCATAACGTTGAGCACTCAATCTTAGGTTTCAGCGTTGAACCTGAACAATTCCAATCACTTAATCCATTCTGGATCATGTTAGCAAGCCCGCTACTAGCGGCTGTATATAACTTTATGGGTGATAAACTACCTATGCCATATAAATTCACTGTGGGTATGTTCTTGAGTGCGACCGCATTCTTAGTTCTGCCATTAGGTGCTAGCATGGCAAATGAAGCAGGTATTGTGTCTTCATGGTGGTTGGTCGCAAGTTATGGTTTCCAAAGTATTGGTGAGCTGATGATTTCTGGCCTAGGTCTTGCGATGGTTGCTCAACTTGTACCACAGCGTTTAATGGGCTTTATTATGGGCGCTTGGTTCTTAACTTCGGCAGCCGCTGCAATTATTGCAGGTAAAGTTGCGAGTTTAATGGCAGTACCAGAAGACGTACAAAGTGCTCATGCTTCATTAGAAATTTATAGCAGTGTCTTCTTACAAATTGGTATTGTAACAGGTGTTATCGCGGTTCTAATGCTGATCACCGCACCGATGCTAAGTAAAATGACACAGTAATTTGTGCTCTTAAAAATAAAATTTTAAG
>NZ_JAEHQE010000035.1:0-25131 GCF_016238545.1 Proteus sp. PR00208
CCTGATAGATTTATGCATGAAGAGGGCATCGTTAGATGCCCTTTTTTTGTATCTGAAGATTAGCTATTTTAAATTACAATGAAGCATTAATATTTTTCCTTGCTTTATCATTTTTATCTTTTGCGATATAGGTAAGTATACTTAAGTTAAATAAATAGAAATTGAAATCATAATAATTATCATTTACTATCTTGCTCGTGAGAAGTTAATGAGGTTGTTATTATGTACGTATGTCTTTGCCACGGTGTGAGTGATAAAAAAATTATCTCGACTGTCCGTAACCATCAAATTCACACTATTAATGAATTACGCAAGATCTTACCAGTTGGAAGTTGTTGTGGTAAATGTGTGCGTCAAACTCGTCAACTGATCGAAAATGAGCAATCCGCTCTTTACCCTCAAATTTCTGAAGTTGCATAACAAATTTTAAATTTCCTTTCTCTCCTCTTTGTATAAAAGGTCTACACTGAAAAGACTGGAAGCAAAGGAGCATAAAAATGAAAGGTGATAAAAAAATGATAGCCCACCTTAATAAATTATTAGGTGGTGAACTTGTTGCAATTAATCAGTATTTCCTGCATGCCCGAATGTTCAAAAATTGGGGACTCACACGCCTCAATGAAATGGAATACCATGAATCCATCGATGAGATGAAACACGCTGATAAATATATTGAGCGTATTTTGTTTCTTGAAGGAATTCCAAATTTACAAGACTTAGGCAAACTGAATATCGGTGAAGATGTTGAGGAAATGCTACGTTCTGATCTTGAATTAGAATTAGGTGGTGCCAAAGATCTACGTGAAGCAATTGCTTACGCAGATTCTATTCATGACTATGTCAGTCGTGATCTTATGCTAGAAATCTTAACTGATGAAGAAGGGCATATTGATTGGCTTGAAACCCAGCTCGAACTTATCGAACGCTTGGGGCTTCAAAATTATTTACAAGCCCAAATTATCGAAGAGTAACTCACTCACAATAAAAGAATGATTTACTTTCTTCTATAAATTATTGAATGCTTTTTGAAGCAAAGGTAATGAAGGTTGCCTTTGCTTTTTTTTATTTTAAAAAGGTAAAGCGAATTTTTATCGCTGATTTTTTATTCTTGGCTTGATTTCATCACTCAGGCAAGTATAATGCGCAGGCTCACTGATTTAGTGGGGCTGATTAATCAGCTAATGCAGATTTTATATTGCATTAATATAATACTCCCAATTGGGGAGTTATATGCAGAACGATTACACTCTCTCATCAATCGAAATGGGTACGAGTAGTGATCATTTACGTTTATAAAAAATAGTTGGAGCTCTGGTCTCATGCAGAACCAAAGAATCCGTATCCGCCTGAAAGCTTTTGATCATCGTCTGATTGATCAATCAACTGCGGAAATCGTAGAGACTGCTAAGCGCACTGGTGCGCAAGTTCGTGGTCCAATCCCACTGCCGACTCGCAAAGAGCGTTTCACAGTGTTGATTTCTCCGCACGTTAATAAAGATGCGCGTGATCAGTATGAAATTCGCACTCACAAACGTCTGGTTGACATCGTTGAGCCAACCGAGAAAACCGTTGATGCTCTGATGCGTCTGGATCTGGCTGCCGGCGTAGACGTGCAGATCAGCCTAGGTTAATCAGGTCATCAAGCGATTGAGAGGTTGAAACAATGATTGGTTTAGTCGGTAAGAAAGTAGGAATGACTCGTATCTTCACTGAAGATGGCGTTTCAATCCCTGTAACCGTTATCGAAATTGAAAACAACCGTGTTACTCAGATCAGAGATCTTGAGAAAGACGGTTATCGTGCCGTTCAGGTGACTACTGGTAGCAAAAAAGCTAACCGTGTACTGAAACCTGAAGCAGGTCATTTTGCTAAAGCTGGTGTTGAAGCTGGCCGCTTACTACGTGAATTCCGTCTGAATGAAGGCGAAGAATACACTGTAGGTCAAAGCATTAGCGTAGAAATTTTCGCTGACGTTAAAAAAGTCGACGTTACTGGAACATCTAAAGGTAAAGGTTTTGCTGGTACTGTAAAGCGCTGGAACTTCCGTACTCAAGATGCTACCCACGGTAACTCCTTGTCTCACCGTGTTCCGGGTTCTATCGGTCAGAACCAGACTCCGGGTAAGGTGTTCAAAGGCAAGAAAATGGCAGGTCAACTGGGTAACGAACAAGTTACCGTTCAGAGCCTGGAAGTAGTACGTGTTGACGCTGAGCGCAACCTGCTGCTGGTCAAAGGTGCTGTTCCAGGTGCAACTGGCAGTGACCTGATCGTTAAACCAGCTGTCAAGGCGTAACGTCGAGGAGATAGGAATGGAATTGGTAATGAAAGACGCGCAAGGCGCGCTGACTGTTTCCGAAACTACCTTCGGGCGTGACTTTAACGAAGCGCTTGTGCATCAAGTAGTCGTTGCATACGCTGCTGGTGCTCGTCAAGGTACTCGTGCTCAGAAAACCCGTGCTGAAGTTTCTGGTTCAGGCAAAAAGCCTTGGAGACAGAAAGGTACAGGTCGTGCACGTTCAGGTTCAATCAAGAGCCCAATTTGGCGCTCTGGTGGTGTTAGCTTCGCAGCTAAACCACAGGACCACAGTCAAAAAGTAAACAAAAAGATGTACCGTGGTGCTCTGAAGAGCATTCTGTCTGAACTGGTACGTCAAGATCGTCTGATCGTCGTAGAGAAGTTCTCTGTTGAAGCTCCTAAAACTAAGCTTTTAGCGCAGAAACTGAAAGATATGGCTCTGGAAGATGTTCTGATCATCACTGCTGATGTAGATGAGAATCTGTATTTAGCAGCACGCAACTTATATAAAGTTGACGTACGTGATGCAGCAACAATCGACCCTGTTAGCTTAATCGCCTTCGACAAAGTCGTCATGACTGCTGACGCTGTGAAGCAAGTTGAGGAGATGCTGGCATGATCCGTGAAGAACGTCTGCTGAAAGTACTGCGCGCGCCGCATGTATCTGAAAAAGCTTCTATCGCGATGGAAAAATCAAACACCATCGTTCTCAAAGTTGCTAAAGACGCGACCAAAGCAGAGATTAAAGCAGCTGTACAAAAACTGTTTGAAGTCGAAGTTGAAAGTGTTAACACTCTGCTGATGAAAGGCAAAGTGAAACGTCACGGTCAGCGTATTGGTCGTCGTAGCGACTGGAAAAAAGCTTACGTCACCCTGAAGGAAGGCCAGAATCTGGACTTCGTCGGCGGCGCTGAGTAAGTCGGAGGAGTAAAGAACAATGGCAATTGTTAAATGTAAACCTACGTCTCCGGGCCGTCGCCACGTAGTTAAAGTGGTAAACCCTGAGCTGCATAAAGGGAAACCTTATGCGCCATTGCTGGAAAAGAACAGCAAGTCCGGTGGTCGTAACAACAATGGTCGTATCACTACCCGTCATATCGGTGGTGGTCACAAACAGGCTTACCGTATTGTTGACTTTAAACGCAACAAAGATGGTATCCCTGCGACAGTAGAACGTCTGGAATATGATCCAAACCGTTCAGCTAACATCGCTTTAGTGCTGTATGCTGATGGTGAACGTCGCTACATTCTGGCTCCAAAAGGCCTGAAAGCGGGTGATAAAGTTCAGTCTGGCGTTGATGCTGCTATCAAAGCGGGTAACACCTTACCAATGCGTAATATCCCGGTTGGTTCTACAGTTCATAACGTAGAAATGAAACCAGGTAAAGGTGGTCAGTTAGCTCGTTCAGCTGGTACTTACGTTCAGATCGTTGCTCGTGATGGTGCTTATGTCACTATTCGTCTGCGTTCTGGTGAAATGCGTAAAGTTCCTTCTGATTGCCGTGCAACTATCGGTGAAGTTGGCAACTCTGAGCACATGTTACGCGTTCTGGGTAAAGCTGGTGCAAGTCGCTGGCGTGGTATTCGTCCTACCGTTCGCGGTACTGCGATGAACCCAGTCGATCACCCACATGGTGGTGGTGAAGGTCGTAACTTTGGTAAACACCCAGTAACACCTTGGGGCGTTCAAACCAAAGGTAAGAAGACTCGTAAAAACAAACGCACTGAACATTTCATCGTTCATCGTCGTACTAAGAAATAATTAGAGGATAAGCCATGCCACGTTCTCTCAAGAAAGGTCCTTTCATTGACCTGCACTTGCTGAAGAAGGTAGAGAAAGCGGTGGAAAGCGGTGACAAAAAGCCTGTTAAGACTTGGTCCCGTCGTTCAACGATCTTTCCTAACATGATCGGTTTGACCATCGCTGTCCATAATGGTCGTCAGCATGTTCCAGTTTACGTTTCCGACGAAATGGTTGGTCACAAACTGGGTGAATTCGCGCCGACCCGTACTTATCGCGGTCATGCAGCCGATAAAAAGGCTAAGAAAAAATAAGGTAGGAGGAAGAGATGGAAACTATCGCTATGCATCGCCACGCTCGTTCTTCTGCTCAGAAGGTTCGCTTAGTAGCTGACCTGATTCGCGGTAAGAAAGTGTCGCAAGCTCTGGAAATTTTAACCTTTACCAACAAGAAAGCTGCTGGTTTAGTGAAGAAAGTACTGGAGTCTGCTATTGCTAATGCAGAACACAACGATGGCGCTGACATTGATGATCTGAAAGTAGCTAAGATCTTTGTTGACGAAGGTCCTTCTATGAAGCGCATTATGCCTCGTGCAAAAGGCCGTGCAGATCGTATTCTGAAGCGCACCAGCCACATCACTGTGGTTGTGTCTGATCGCTGAGACTCTGGAGACTAGCAATGGGTCAAAAAGTACATCCTAATGGTATCCGCCTTGGCATTGTCAAGCCTTGGAATTCCACATGGTATGCGGGTACCAATGAATTCGCTGACAACCTAGACAGCGACTTTAAAGTACGTCAGTACTTAACTAAAGAACTGGCTAAAGCATCTGTATCTCGTATCGTTATCGAACGTCCTGCGAAAAGCATCCGTGTGACTATTCACACTGCTCGCCCAGGCATCGTTATCGGTAAAAAAGGTGAAGATGTTGAAAAACTGCGCAAAAACGTAGCGGATATCGCTGGCGTTCCTGCGCAAATTAATATCGCCGAAGTACGTAAACCTGAACTGGACGCAAAATTAGTTGCTGACAGCATCACTTCACAGCTGGAACGTCGTGTTATGTTCCGTCGTGCTATGAAGCGTGCGGTACAGAACGCTATGCGTTTAGGCGCTAAAGGTATTAAAGTGGAAGTAAGTGGTCGCTTAGGCGGCGCTGAAATCGCTCGTACTGAATGGTATCGTGAAGGTCGTGTACCTCTGCACACTCTGCGTGCAGATATCGACTACAATACCTCAGAAGCACAAACCACTTATGGTGTGCTCGGCGTTAAGGTATGGATCTTCAAAGGTGAGATCCTGGGTGGTATGGCTGCAGTTGAACAGGCGGAAAAACCGGCTGCTCAACCTAAAAAGCAGCAGCGTAAAGGCCGCAAGTAAGGAGAGTCGCTGATGTTACAACCAAAGCGTACAAAATTCCGTAAAGTGCACAAAGGCCGCAACCGTGGCTTAGCTGCTGGTGCGGATGTAAGCTTCGGGACTTACGGTCTTAAAGCTGTGGGCCGTGGTCGTCTGACTGCACGTCAGATCGAAGCGGCACGTCGTGCAATGACCCGTGCAGTTAAGCGTCAGGGTAAAATCTGGATCCGTGTGTTCCCAGACAAACCAATCACTGAAAAGCCGCTCGAAGTCCGTATGGGTAAAGGTAAAGGTAACGTTGAGTATTGGGTTGCCTTAATCCAGCCAGGTAAAGTCCTGTATGAAATGGATGGTGTGCCTGAAGAACTGGCCCGTGAAGCATTCAAGCTGGCGGCAGCAAAACTGCCTATCAAAACCACCTTTGTAACTAAGACGGTGATGTAATGAAAGCAAAAGAGCTGCGCGAAAAGAGCGTTGAAGAGCTGAACACAGAACTGCTGAATTTACTGCGCGAGCAGTTTAACCTGCGCATGCAGGCAGCAAGTGGTCAGTTACAACAGTCTCATCTGTTGAAACAAGTGCGTCGTAATATCGCACGCGTTAAGACTTTACTGACTGAGAAGGCGGGTGCGTAATGACCGATAAAATCCGTACTCTGCAAGGTCGTGTAGTTAGTGACAAAATGGAGAAATCTATTGTCGTTGCTATCGATCGTATGGTTAAACACCCATTATATGGTAAGTTTATCCGTCGTACGACCAAACTGCATGTACATGACGAGAACAACGAATGTGGAATTGGTGACGTAGTAGAAATTCGTCAAACACGTCCACTGTCTAAGACTAAGTCTTGGGCGTTAGTTCGCGTTGTAGAAAAAGCTGTTCTGTAATAAAATAGCCTTTTCGTACGAAATAAACGGCTCAAAACTGAACGAGCCGTTTATTTTTTCTGTCCATATCGAGAATGTGGTGTTATAATGCCGCTCCCTCGTATTATGGGATATTGAACGGCCTCTTCTAATGTGGAAGTGGCTCAGTAGTAGTTGACATTTAGCGGAGCACTAAAATGATCCAAGAACAGACTATGCTGAACGTGGCCGACAACTCCGGTGCACGTCGCGTAATGTGTATCAAGGTTCTAGGTGGCTCGCACCGTCGCTACGCAGATGTAGGTGACATCATCAAAATTACCATCAAGGAAGCAATTCCACGTGGTAAAGTTAAGAAAGGTGATGTACTGAAAGCGGTAGTGGTGCGCACCAAGAAGGGTGTTCGTCGCCCTGACGGTTCTGTCATTCGCTTCGATAGCAACGCTTGTGTATTGTTAAACAACAACAGCGAGCAAGTTATTGGTACGCGTATTTTTGGGCCGGTTACTCGTGAACTTCGTAACGAGAAGTTTATGAAAATAATCTCTCTGGCACCTGAAGTACTCTAAGGAGCAGGCAATGGCAGCGAAAATCCGTCGTGAAGACGAAGTTATCGTGCTGACTGGTAAAGATAAAGGTAAGCGCGGTAAAGTAAAACAGGTTCTTTCTTCTGGTAAAGTTATCGTTGAAGGTATCAATCTGGTTAAAAAACATCAGAAGCCAGTTCCGGCTCTGAACCAACCAGGTGGCATCGTTGAAAAAGAAGCTTCTATCCAAGTTTCTAACGTTGCAATCTTCAATGCGGCAACCGGCAAGGCTGACCGTGTAGGTTTTAGATTCGAAGACGGCAAAAAAGTTCGTTTCTTCAAGTCTAATAAAGAAACTATCAAGTAATTTGGAGTATACGATGGCGAAACTGCATGATTACTACAAAGACGAGGTAGTCCAAAAACTGATGTCTCAGTTTGGTTACCATTCTGTCATGCAAGTCCCTCGGGTCGAGAAGATCACCCTGAATATGGGTGTTGGTGAAGCGATTGTTGATAAAAAACTGCTGGACAATGCAGCAGCTGATTTAGCAGCAATCTCAGGTCAAAAACCTTTGATCACCAAAGCACGCAAATCTGTTGCAGGCTTCAAAATCCGCCAGGGCTATCCGATCGGCTGTAAAGTGACCCTGCGTGGCGAACGCATGTGGGAGTTCTTTGAACGCCTGATCTCTATTGCTGTACCACGTATCCGTGACTTCCGTGGTTTGTCCGCTAAATCATTTGATGGACGTGGTAACTACAGCATGGGCGTACGTGAGCAAATCATCTTCCCTGAAATCGATTACGATAAAGTGGATCGTGTTCGTGGTTTGGATATTACCATTACTACGACTGCGAAATCAGATGATGAAGGTCGCGCACTGTTAGCAGCGTTTAACTTCCCGTTCCGCAAGTAAGGCAGGGCATTCATGGCTAAGAAATCTATGAAAGCACGTGATGTAAAACGTGCGAATTTAGCTGAGAAATTCTTCGCAAAACGCGCAGAACTGAAAGCTATCGTTTCAGATGTGAACGTGTCTGACGAAGATCGTTGGAATGCTGTTCTGAAACTGCAAACTATGCCACGTGATTCAAGTCCTTCACGTCAGCGTAACCGCTGCCGTCAAACTGGACGTCCGCACGGTTTCCTGCGGAAATTTGGCCTCAGCCGTATTAAAGTCCGTGAAGCCGCTATGCGCGGTGAAATCCCGGGCCTTAGAAAGGCTAGCTGGTAATTACCATAATTGAATCACGGGAGTAAAGACAGATGAGCATGCAAGATCCCATCGCGGATATGCTGACCCGTATCCGTAACGGTCAGGCCGCGAACAAAGTTGCGGTCACAATGCCTTCCTCCAAGCTGAAAGTGGCGATTGCCAACGTGCTTAAGGAAGAAGGTTATATTGAAGATTTTAAAATTGAAGGCGACACTAAGCCAGAACTGGAAATCACTTTAAAATATTTCCAAGGTAAGGCTGTAGTAGAAAGCATTCAGCGCGTAAGCCGTCCAAGTCTGCGCATCTATAAAAGAAAAGATGAGCTGCCAAATGTTATGGCAGGACTGGGCATCGCTGTTGTTTCTACCTCAAAAGGTGTTATGACTGATCGTGCAGCTCGCCAAGCAGGTCTTGGTGGCGAGATTATCTGCTACGTAGCTTAATTCGGGAGGAAAGAATGTCTCGTGTGGCAAAAGCACCCGTCGTCATTCCTGCCGGCGTAGAGGTTAAACTCAACGGTCAGGTAATTACGATTAAGGGTAAAAACGGCGAGCTAACTCGTACTATCCATAATGCAGTTGAAATTCAACATGCTGACAACCACTTAACTTTCGCACCTCGCGATGGTTTTGCTGATGCATGGGCACAGGCGGGTACTACTCGTTCTCTGTTAAATGCAATGGTTGTAGGTGTTACCGAAGGCTTCACTAAGAAACTGCAACTGGTAGGTGTAGGTTATCGTGCGTCTATTAAAGGCAATGCGGTTAACTTATCAGTAGGTTTTTCACATCCAGTGGAACACCAACTGCCAGCAGGCATCACTGCTGAATGTCCAACACAAACTGAAATCGTACTGAAAGGTGCGGATAAGCAAGTGATTGGTCAAGTAGCAGCTGAACTGCGTGCTTACCGTCGCCCTGAACCTTATAAAGGTAAAGGTATTCGTTACGCCGACGAAGTTGTGCGTATCAAAGAGGCTAAGAAGAAGTAAGGTAACACTATGGATAAGAAAGCAGCTCGTATCCGTCGTGCGACCCGCGCACGCCGTAAGCTCCAGGAATTGGGTGCGACTCGCCTGGTGGTACACCGTACCCCTCGCCATATTTATGCGCAGGTTATTGCACCAAACGGTTCTGAAACTTTGGTGGCCGCTTCTACTACAGAAAAAGCTATCATTGAGCAACTGAAAAACACTGGAAACAAAGAAGCAGCAGCAGTAGTTGGTAAAATTGTTGCTGAACGCGCTCTGGAAAAAGGTATCAAAGTAGTATCATTTGACCGTTCCGGTTTCCAATATCATGGTCGAGTCCAGGCACTGGCAGATGCTGCCCGTGAAGCTGGCCTTCAGTTCTAAGGTAGGAGTGTAAGATGGCTCACATCGAGAAACAAGCTGGCGAACTGCAGGAAAAGCTGATCGCGGTAAACCGCGTATCTAAAACCGTTAAAGGTGGTCGTATCTTTAGCTTCACCGCTCTTACAGTAGTTGGTGATGGTAATGGCCGCGTTGGTTTTGGATATGGCAAAGCTCGCGAAGTTCCGGCAGCAATCCAGAAAGCGATGGAAAAAGCCCGTCGCAATATGAAAACCGTCGCTTTAAACAACGGTACTCTGTTCCACCCTGTTAAAGGTACTCACACAGGCTCACGCGTATTTATGCAGCCTGCTCATGAAGGTACCGGTATCATCGCAGGTGGTGCAATGCGTGCAGTTCTAGAAGTGGCTGGCGTTCGTAACGTACTGGCTAAAACCTATGGTTCCACTAACCCGATTAACGTGGTTCGTGCAACACTGGACGCTTTAGATAGCATGAAGTCTCCAGATATGGTCGCAGCTAAGCGTGGTAAATCCGTTGAAGAAATTCTGGGGTAATGACCATGGCTAAGACTATTAAAATTACTCAAACACGCAGCTTAATCGGCCGTCTGCCTAAACATAAGGCAACTATGACTGGTTTAGGCCTGCGTCGCATCGGTCACACTGTAGAACGCGAAGATACACCAGCAGTTCGCGGTATGATCAACTTGGTTTCCTATATGGTTAAAGTTGAGGAGTAAGAGATGCGTTTAAATACTCTGTCTCCGGCTGAAGGTGCCAAGCATGCGCCTAAACGTGTAGGTCGTGGTATCGGTTCTGGCTTAGGTAAAACTGGCGGCCGTGGTCACAAAGGTCAGAAATCTCGTTCTGGCGGTGGCGTACGTCGTGGTTTTGAAGGTGGCCAGATGCCTTTATATCGTCGTTTACCAAAATTTGGTTTTACTTCACGTAAATCATTCGTGACTGCGGAAATCCGTCTGTCTGATTTAGCTTACGTTGAAGGCGATGTAATCGATCTGAATGCACTGAAAGCCGCAAACGTTGTTGGCCCACAGATTGAATTTGCAAAATTAATTCTGTCTGGCGAGGTTAACCGTGCAGTGACTATTCGTGGTCTGCGTGTTACCAAAGGTGCCCGTGCAGCAATCGAATCAGCTGGCGGTAAAATTGAGGAATAAGTGACAGATGGCTAAACAACCAGGTTTAGATTTTCAGAGTGCTAAAGGTGGTGTTGGTGAACTAAAACGCAGACTTTTGTTTGTTCTTGGTGCACTTATTGTCTTTAGGATTGGCTCTTTTATTCCTATCCCTGGTATTGATGCCACTGTGCTTGCCAAATTGCTCGATCAGCAAAAAGGCACCATCATTGAAATGTTTAACATGTTCTCTGGTGGTGCTCTTAGCCGTGCTTCTATCTTTGCGCTGGGTATCATGCCTTATATTTCGGCATCGATTATTATCCAACTCTTATCAGTGGTTAACCCTCGGTTAGCAGAGATTAAGAAGGAAGGGGAGGCCGGTCGTCGTAAGATCAGCCAATATACCCGTTATGGTACTTTGGTGCTGGCGATATTCCAATCAATTGGTATCGCAACAGGCTTACCGAATATGCCAGGAATGCAAGGTCTGGTAATTAATCCAGGCTTACCATTCTATATTACGGCTGTTGTGAGCTTAGTCACTGGGACAATGTTCCTAATGTGGTTAGGTGAGCAAATCACTGAACGTGGTATTGGTAACGGTATCTCAATTATTATCTTTGCAGGTATCGTTGCAGGTCTTCCGCCTGCCATTGGTCAAACCATCGAGCAGGCGCGGCAAGGCGAACTGCACTTCCTCCTGTTATTGTTGGTTGCAGTATTAGTGTTCGCAGTTACTTTCTTTGTTGTTTTTGTAGAAAGAGGACAACGTCGTATCGTTGTTAACTATGCAAAACGTCAACAAGGGCGTAGAATATACGCGGCACAAAGTACACATCTACCACTTAAAGTAAATATGGCGGGTGTTATACCAGCAATTTTTGCTTCAAGTATTATCCTGTTTCCTGGTACAATAACCTCTTGGTTTGGCGATGGTACAGGGTGGGGTTGGCTGACGACGATTTCTTTAAATCTACAGCCTGGTCAACCTATTTATGTGTTACTATACGCTGCTGCAATCATATTCTTCTGTTTCTTCTATACGGCGTTGGTTTTCAACCCAAGAGAAACGGCAGATAACCTGAAGAAGTCCGGTGCATTTGTACCAGGAATTCGCCCGGGAGAGCAGACGGCTAAATATATAGATAAAGTAATGACACGTTTAACCTTAATCGGTGCCTTGTATATTACCTTTATCTGTCTCATCCCGGAGTTCATGCGTGACGCAATGAAAGTACCTTTCTATTTTGGTGGTACTTCCCTCTTAATCGTGGTTGTGGTCATCATGGATTTTATGGCTCAAGTGCAAACTCTCCTGATGTCAAGTCAGTATGAGTCTGCATTGAAAAAAGCAAATCTTAAAGGTTAATTACTGATAAGCGATTTGTTTTAGAAGTTACGGAGAGTAAAAATGAAAGTTCGTGCTTCCGTCAAGAAAATGTGCCGTAACTGCAAAATTGTTAGACGTCACGGTCACGTGCGTGTAATTTGCAGCGTCGAGCCTAAGCATAAACAGCGTCAAGGCTAATTTATTGCATTTTTTTCTTGCAAAGTTCGGTTGAGCTGGCTAAATTAGCCAGCCCAATCTTTTATAATATATACAGTATTGTTTGAGTATCCTGAAAACGGGCTTTTCAGAATGGTACTGTATAACTGCTAATTTAGGAGTGCATAGTGGCCCGTATAGCAGGCATTAACATTCCTGATCATAAACATACTGTAATCGCATTAACTTCGATTTACGGTATCGGTAAGACCCGCTCACAGGCTATCTGTGTAGCTGCTGGTATTGCTGAAAATGTTAAGATCAGTGAGCTGTCTGAAGAGCAAATCGACAAGCTGCGTGACGAAGTTGCCAAATACGTTGTAGAAGGTGATCTGCGTCGTGAAGTTACCCTGAGCATCAAACGTCTGATGGATCTTGGTACTTACCGTGGTTTACGTCATCGTCGTGGTCTACCAGTTCGCGGTCAGCGTACTAAGACTAACGCACGTACCCGTAAGGGTCCGCGTAAGCCGATCAAGAAATAATCGGGGTATTTGAACAATGGCAAAAGCACCTATTCGTGCACGTAAGCGTGTAAGAAAACAAGTCTCTGACGGTGTGGCTCATATCCATGCTTCTTTCAACAACACAATCGTTACTATTACCGATCGTCAAGGTAACGCATTGGGTTGGGCTACTGCCGGTGGTTCCGGTTTCCGTGGTTCTCGTAAATCTACTCCGTTCGCGGCTCAGGTTGCAGCAGAACGTTGCGCTGAAGCTGTTAAAGAGTACGGAATTAAGAACTTGGAAGTTATGGTTAAAGGACCTGGTCCTGGTCGTGAGTCAACTATCCGTGCATTAAACGCGGCTGGTTTCCGCATCACTAATATTACTGATGTGACTCCGATTCCTCATAACGGTTGTCGTCCACCGAAAAAACGTCGCGTTTAATAACGTTTTCGTTTTTAGGAAAGTTGGAGAAAGAAAATGGCAAGATATTTGGGTCCTAAGCTCAAGCTGAGCCGCCGTGAAGGTACAGATTTATTTCTAAAATCTGGCGTTCGGGCGATTGACACCAAGTGTAAACTGGAACAAGCACCAGGTCAGCACGGCGCACGTAAACCGCGTCTTTCTGATTACGGTGTTCAGTTACGTGAAAAACAAAAAGTACGTCGTATTTACGGTGTTCTAGAGCGTCAATTCCGTAACTACTACAAAGAAGCAACTCGTCTGAAAGGCAACACAGGTGAAAACCTGCTGACTTTGCTGGAAGGTCGTCTGGATAACGTTGTTTATCGTATGGGCTTTGGCGCAACTCGCGCAGAAGCACGTCAGATGGTTAGCCATAAAGCAATCATGGTAAATGGTCGCGTGGTTAACATTGCTTCTTATCAGGTTTCCCCGAATGACGTAGTCAGCGTTCGTGAAAAATCGAAAAAACAGTCTCGTATCAAGGCTGCTTTAGAGCTGGCTGAACAGCGTGAAAAGCCAACATGGCTGGAAGTTGATGCTGCTAAGATGGAAGGTGTATTCAAACGTATTCCTGAACGTACTGACTTGTCTGCTGACATTAACGAGCACCTGATCGTCGAGCTTTACTCCAAGTAAGGCTTAGCACCAAAGAGAGGACACAATGCAGGGTTCTGTGACAGAGTTTCTAAAACCGCGCCTGGTTGATATCGAGCAAGTCAGTTCGACGCACGCCAAGGTGACCCTTGAACCATTAGAGCGAGGCTTCGGCCATACTCTTGGTAACGCACTGCGCCGTATTCTGCTTTCGTCTATGCCGGGTTGTGCGGTAACAGAGGTTGAGATTGATGGTGTACTGCATGAGTACAGCACCAAAGAAGGTGTTCAGGAAGATATCCTAGAAATACTGCTCAACCTTAAAGGGTTGGCGGTAAAAGTTCATGGTAAAGATGAAGTTATTCTTACTTTGAGCAAATCTGGCATTGGCCCTGTTATTGCAGCCGATATCATCCATGACGGTGATGTCGAAATCGTCAAGCCGCAGCACGTTATCTGCCACCTTACAGACGAAAACGCATCTATTAATATGCGTATCAAAGTTCAGCGTGGTCGTGGTTATGTGCCGGCTTCTGCCCGAATTCATTCGGAAGAAGATGAGCGCCCTATCGGTCGCCTTTTAGTAGACGCGTGCTATAGCCCAGTTGAGCGTATTGCTTATAATGTGGAAGCAGCTCGTGTTGAACAGCGTACCGACTTGGATAAGCTGGTTATCGAGATGGAAACTAACGGTACTATCGATCCAGAAGAATCGATTCGCCGTGCAGCGACTATCCTGGCTGAACAGCTTGAAGCTTTTGTTGACTTACGTGATGTTCGTCAACCAGAAGTTAAAGAAGAGAAGCCAGAATTCGATCCTATCTTACTGCGCCCAGTAGACGATCTTGAATTGACTGTCCGCTCTGCTAACTGTCTGAAGGCAGAAGCAATCCACTACATCGGTGATCTGGTACAGCGTACTGAAGTTGAATTACTTAAGACGCCTAACCTTGGTAAGAAATCTCTTACTGAGATTAAAGACGTACTGGCGTCGCGTGGTCTATCTCTGGGTATGCGCCTTGAGAATTGGCCACCTGCAAGTATCGCTGATGAATAAGATCACAGGTTAAGGTTTTACTGAGAAGGATAAGGTCATGCGCCATCGTAAGAGTGGTCGTCAATTGAACCGCAACAGCAGCCATCGTCAGGCTATGTTTCGTAACATGGCAGGTTCTTTAGTTCGTCATGAGATAATCAAGACAACTTTGCCTAAAGCGAAAGAACTGCGTCGCGTCGTTGAGCCGCTGATTACTCTTGCCAAGACCGACAGCGTAGCTAATCGTCGTCTGGCATTCGCCCGTACTCGTGATAACGAAGTCGTGGCAAAACTGTTTACAGTATTAGGTCCGCGTTTTGCGAGCCGTGCAGGTGGTTACACTCGTATTCTGAAGTGTGGCTTCCGTGCTGGTGACAACGCTCCAATGGCTTACATTGAGCTTGTTGACCGTGCTGATTCTGAAACAGAAGCAGCAGCTGAATAATTTAATTATTATTTAGTGAAGCGAATAAAAAGACCGGATTTTTAATCCGGTTTTTTTATATCTATTGAAAATGATAGCTACTGAAACTAGTTTTATAAAAATAACTTATCAAGCCATACTCCAACCTTTCTATTTGTTATTCCATGCTTTTTTACTTACTTTTGTGTTGCATCATATTTATTTTTTGTGATTTCAGCATACTGCTATTTTGGTAAGATAAGCTTCGCACTATATTTCAATTCTATTATTTTGATTATTTGCTATGCTTATTCATCATTTAGAGTGAGGGAATGATCCATGTATCGTATTGGGCAGGTTGCAAAATTAGCGAATGTGACAACAGATACAATCCGTTTTTATGAAAAACAAGGATTGATGGATCATGACAGGCGAACAGAAGGTGGCTATCGCCTATATACAGAGCAAGATCTCCAACGTTTGCGTTTTATTCGTTATGCAAAAGAGTTGGGTTTTACATTAGACGCGATTACAGAGCTACTTTCTATTCGCGTTGATCCTGCTCATCACACTTGTGTTGAATCAAAGCATATTGTTGATGCAAGGCTTGCTGAAGTTGAAATTCGCTTGAAAGAAATGGAAAGAATGCGAGATTCATTGAAGATGTTAAGTAATGCATGTTGTGGTAGTGCTCATGAAAGTACTTATTGTTCTATTCTTGAAATACTTGAATCTGGCGCCACAAAGCAATAATATCTGTACCGTATTACGTTTTATGTTCTTTAACAATTTAAGAGGTTTTTATGTCTAGCAAATATCAGCACCAGAAAGGGGCTATTAAAGATAATGCTTTAGCAGCACTTGTTCATGATCCATTATTTAGACAACGCGTGGAAAAGAATAAGAAAGGAAAAGGAAGTTATATGAGAAAAGCAAAACATGACAAGAAGGGTAACTGGGAGGCCAGTGATAACAAAAGATTTTTTCAATTGTTATCACTGGCCTTTTAGTTTTTATTTTTGCTGATTTTTTAATAAATCACGAATTTCTGTTAATAGAGTTTCTTCTGCGGAAGGAGCCGGTGGTGCTTTAGGTGCTTCTTCTGCTTGACGACGTGTCTTATTGATTAATTTGATTGCGCAGAATATAGCAAATGCAACGATGGCAAAGTCAAAAACAGTTTGAATGAACATACCATAATTTAGGACAACAGCAGGCACATCTCCAGTTGCATCTCTTAATACAAGGCTAAATTGTTTAAAATCAATACCGCCAATTAATAATCCTAATGGTGGCATGATAATATCAGCAACTAGAGATGAAACAATCTTACCGAAAGCTGCACCGATGATGACACCGACTGCCATATCAACAACGTTGCCTTTCATGGCAAATTCACGGAACTCTTTGAAAAAAGACATAACCACCCCTTATTTATTTCAATATAGATTTATTATGTAAAAATATAGTATCTAACATGATAATAATAGACCATTATAAGTAACAATCACTATTATTCTTATTTCTACATAATCTTTATAAGAAAAATGGACTTGGCTGGAAAAGTTTTTCAACTTCAGGAACATATTTTTTATCAGTGATAAACATAATCACATGATCACCCTGTTCTATGGAGTGACTTGCGTTTGCAATAATAACATCTTGCTCTCTAACAATTGCACCAATGATGGTTCCTGGTGGTAGCTTTATATCTTGTATACGGCGGCCAACAACTTTTGATGTATTTTCATCACCATGTGCAACGGCTTCAATTGCCTCTGCAACACCTCGCCGTAATGATGAAACGCTAACAATATCAGCTTTACGAACATGGCCTAAAAGTGCAGAAATAGTTGCTTGTTGTGGTGATATTGCAATATCAATAACCCCACCTTGGACTAAATCAACATAAGCGCTACGCTGAATAAGTACCATTGCTTTTTTAGCACCCATTCTTTTTGCCAGCATCGCTGACATAATATTGGCTTCATCATCGTTAGTCAGTGCGATAAATACATCAATTTGTTCAATATGTTCTTCAGCAAGAAGTTCTTGATCTGATGCATCACCATAAAAAACGATGGTGTCATGGAGTAATTCAGCCAGTTCTGTGGCACGTTGCTGATTATGTTCAATAAGTTTGACGCTATAATCTTTTTCTAATCTAGCAGCTAAACCGGCACCGACATTACCACCACCAACAATCATAATGCGTTTATAAGGTTTTTCTAATCGTTGTAACTCGCTCATTACTGCACGAATATGCTGAGATGCGACGACAAAGAAAACTTCATCTCCAGCTTCAATAATTGTAGAGCCTTGAGGTCTTATAGGTCTGTCTTGACGAAAAATTGCAGCAACTCGTGTATCGATATGTGGCATATGATCACGTAATGTTGATAACGCATTCCCAACGAGAGAACCACCGTAATACGCTTTTACCGCAACAATACTGACTTGACCATCGGCAAAATTAACAACTTGTAAGGCACCTGGGTATTGGATCAATTTATAAATATAATCGATAACCAAATGCTCTGGTGAGATTAAATAATCAATGGGAATAGCTTCTGGGAGAAAGAGTTTATCTGCTTCACGAACAAATTCAGAGGCACGTATCCGAGCAACTTTATTAGGTGTATTGAACAGAGTGTAAGCAACTTGGCACGCTATCATATTGGTTTCGTCAGAGTTGGTGACGGCAACCAGCATATCTGCATCTTCAGCACCAGCTTCTCTTAAGATCCTTGGGTGAGATCCATGTCCATTGACTACTCGTAAATCGAATTTATCTTGAAGTTGGCGTAAGCGATCTGCATTAGTGTCAACGACAGTAATATCATTATTCTCCCCGACAAGATTTTCAGCGAGAGTACCACCTACTTGACCAGCGCCTAAGATAATAATTTTCATCGTAATTTCTCAGAGTATTCGATTAACAAATAGAAAAGAAACGCAAGATCTGGATGATCTTGCGTTGAAATAGTAGCGTTTTTTAGATCTGATATCATCTTTTATCACAAGATCATATTTTCTTGATCAATGCATAAAAGAAACCATCGCCACCTTCTGCTTCTGGTAAGCATTGGTGTTGATAATCGCATTGTGCATCTTTCGTTGATGCTAAAAATGCTTCAACTTGTTGTTTATTTTCTTCAGGTAAAATAGAGCAGGTTGCATATACCAACGTGCCACCAGATTTTAGGTATGGCCAAATAGCATGAAGGATCTCTTTTTGAATTTGAGCCAATTGCTCAATATCGTCATTACGACGAAGCCATTTTATATCTGGGTGACGACGGATAACACCAGTTGCTGAGCATGGTGCATCAAGAAGAACTCGGTCAAACTGCATGCCTGAACACCATTGTTCAGGATAACGACCATCACCACTTTTGACGACTGCATTAAGTTTTAAACGCGTAAGGTTCTCTTGTACACGTTTTAAACGTTGCTCATCTATGTCGATAGCTAATACGTGAGCCTGCGGAGCTATTTCTAAAATATGTGTTGTTTTACCACCAGGTGCTGCACATAAATCAAGGATCTGCTCTTTATTTTCTGGTGCTAATAATTCAGCACAACGTTGAGCTGAACGATCTTGAACTGTTACCCAACCATCAGCAAATCCTGGGAGAAGATTCACGTTGCATGGATTCTCTAAACGGATCGCGAAAGGGTGGCTATCATCAGCAATAGCGGGAATTTCTTCATTTCCAAGTAATGTTAAATATTCTTCTCGAGAATGATGGCGTTGATTTACACGTAACCACATTGGTGGCTTCTGGTTATTGCCTTCAACAATACTCATCCACTGCTCAGGGTAAGCCTGTTTAATACGAGTAAGTAGCCATGATGGATGGAGAAAACGATTTTCGCTATTTTGAAAACGTTCGTTCAGGATATCTTGTTGGCGTTGAAACTGACGTAACACACCGTTAATCAATCCTTTTAGCTGTGGTTTTTTTAGTGCAACAGCACCATTTACCGTCTCTGCTAGAGCTGCGTGAGCAGGAATGCGTGTATAAAGCAGCTGATATAAACCAACCATAATGAGGTAGTGTAAAATACGCTGTTTGCCTTTTAATGGTTTATCCATGAGTTGCTGAATAATCCATTCTAATTGTGGCAATGTGCGTAATACGCCAAAGCAGATTTCTTGCAATAAGGCTTTATCTTTGTCTGAAATATTTTTCTGAAGTTCTGGTATGACAGTGCTTAGAGACAAGCCTTGATCTAATACTTGATTGATTGCTTTTGCTGCAATGCTACGTAAGTTGTATGACGTTTTCATAATGAGTTAACGTTTAATATTGAGCGCCAGAGATGTATTACATTGGCGTGAAAAAAGGAAAACCCTGATAATAATGTTAGATATCAGGGCTTAGAATTATTATTGAATGATTTTTCCAGGAGTGAACCAATCTCGCTTGGAGTTTAAGAAATCAGCAGAAGCCATAGGTTTCTTACCCGATGGTTGTAATTCAGTGATATTTAGAATGCCGTTACCTGTCGCAATATAAATACCCGTTTTATCTGCTTTTAATAAGGTTCCTGCAGGTTTATCTGTATTATCCGCTATAGCTTGTGCTTTCCATACTTTTACAGGTTGCTCGTCTAACATGAAAAAGCTCATTGGCCATGGATTGAATGCTCTAATGCAACGTTCAATCTGTTCTGCTGATAATGACCAATCAATCTTTGCTTCTTCTTTAGATAATTTTTGTGCGTAATTTGCTAAATTGTCGTCTTGTTTCTCAGCTTTTATTTTACCTGAGGTAATGAGATCTAACGTAGTTGTTAGAGCCTTAGGTCCAAGTTCTGCAAGTTTTTCATAAAGTGATGCGCTGGTATCTTCATTTGTAATTGGACATGATGCTTTATACAGCATATCGCCTGTATCTAAACCAACATCCATTTGCATAATTGTGACGCCTGTTTCTTTATCTCCCGCCCACAAAGAGCGTTGAATTGGTGCAGCACCACGCCATTTAGGAAGGAGAGAACCATGCACATTAAGGCAACCTAAACGCGGTATTTCAAGAACGGCTTTAGGTAAAATCATGCCATAAGCAACAACAATCATAATATCTGCTCGTTGTGCTGCTATCCACTCATGGTTCTCTTCTGGTTTTAAAGAGGCTGGTTGATAAACAGGAATATCATGAGTTAATGCCAGTTCCTTAACAGGGCTAATAGTCAGTTTCTTACCTCTTCCTGCGGGTTTATCTGGAGGAGTAAGGACTCCCACCACACGATGTTGAGTTGATAACAATGCAGCTAAATGCCGAGCCGCAAAATCGGGTGTTCCCGCAAAAATAATACGTAATGAATCAGACACGTTTTCTTCCTGTTTCAATTTAACTGTTACTGTCCTGTTTTAGCTCTTTTTTTATCTAGCTTATCGAGTTTTTCAACTTTTTGGCGGATGCGTTGGCGTTTTAATGGAGATAAATAATCTACAAATAGCTTGCCAACTAAATGATCCATTTCATGTTGAATGCAGATAGCTAATAAATCATCAGCTTCTAACTCAAAAGGTTGACCATTGTAATCAAGGGCTTTCACTTTTACGTGCTCTGCACGAGGAATAAAAGCACGCTGTTCTGGGATAGATAAACAGCCTTCTTCTATGCCTGTATCACCGTCGGCATCAAGAAGTTCTGGATTTATTAATACCAGTCTTTGATCTCTTGTTTCAGAGACATCAATGACGATAATGCGCTGGTGAATATTCACCTGTGTCGCGGCTAAACCGATACCTTCTTCCAAATACATCGTTTCAAACATATCATCGACAATTTTTTGAATTTCGGCATCAACTTTTTCGACTGGCTTTGCAATCGTGCGAAGGCGCTCGTCTGGATAATGTAATACGTGTAACACTGCCATAATTTATTCGGACTGTTTCTAAAATGTGAATAGGATTTAACGTCTATTCTAGACATTTATTGTCTAGATTGACAGTATTTGGTGTGTTTAGCGCTCACCCTGTTTGCTAAAAACAATATTAGGATAATGCATGGATGCTAGAGAAATATGGATAAGACTTAATGCTGTTTCAAGACTACCTATTAATAAAGCGATTCAAATTGCAAAGTATTTACAATCTTTGACTCAGTTAAATCAAAGACTATTAATAGGTTGTGGTCTGTCAGAACAGCAAAGTCATCAATTCTTAAGACTTCATGCAAATACTGTCAACGATACATTAAAGTGGTTAGATAAAAACGAATCATCATTATTAACGATTATAGATTCAGATTACCCATCTTTATTAAAGCAAATTTCATCACCGCCACTTTTGCTTTTTGTTGCAGGAAATAGGCAGCATTTAAAAAGCACACAAATTGCATTAATTGGTAGCCGAGTTGCTACACCCTATGGTTCCAAATGGGCAACTTATTTTGCACAGGAATTAGTAAAGAAAGAACTCACTATTACAAGTGGGTTAGCTCAAGGTATCGATGGTATAGGGCATCGAAGTGCATTAAAGAATAATGGTATTACTATTGCTGTACTAGGAAGTGGCTTAGAGCAGATTTATCCGTCATTTCATCGCACTCTTGCAACACAAATAAAAGAGTCTGGTCTTATTATTTCTGAACATTTACCTATGACACCACCTTTAGCGCGCCATTTTCCTCAACGTAACCGGATTATTAGTGGGCTAAGTGCTGCACTGCTTATTGTCGAAGCAGGAATTAAAAGCGGTTCTTTAATAACAGCAAATTATGCTTTGCAACAAGGTAAAGAGTTGTTTGTGTTACCTGGATTATTAGGAGATGCTCATTTTGAAGGTAATCACCAGCTTATTAAGCAAGGTGCAAATTTAGCATCTTCACCTGAAGATATTCTGGAATATTTAAATAGCTCTTTGCAGTGGCTTACTTGTGATAATGAGTATCAACAAAAAATTATAACAGATGAATATACGACATTTATCAATAATGAAAAACGAGAGGATAAAACAGAGCAACTTACACCAGAACAACAACACGCAATGGATGTGATATTGCCTTTTCTACGTTTTAATAAAATAGTACCTATTGATATCATTGCTCAGGATAGTGGATTATCAACTTCTGAATTAGCTCCTCTTTTATTAGAACTTGAGCTTATTGAAAAAATCGCTATTGTGGCTGGTGGCTATACTCGATTGGAATAAGTGTAATGAGGTAAAACAATGGCAAAGAATATGCCGTTTACACAGCAACCTGAACAGGGAAAATGCCCTGAATGTGGTAGCGCATTAGTGATGAAAAATGGAGGACATGGCCCTTTTTTAGGATGCTCTGCTTATCCTGATTGCCACTATATTAAAACACTGAAACCACAAGGTGATGGGCAAATTATCAAAGTCCTAGAAGGACAACCTTGTAAGTGCTGTGGTGCTGATTTAGTTTTACGTCAGGGTAAATTTGGGATGTTTATTGGTTGTAGCAATTATCCTGAGTGTGAACATATAGAGCAAATTGATAAACCTGATGAAACTGTTATACCTTGCCCTCAATGTGAAAAAGGAAAGCTATTACAACGTAAGTCTAGGTTTGGTAAGACATTTTATGCTTGTAACCAATATCCAGAATGCCAATTTGTATTAAATAACAAACCTGTTAATGGTGAATGCGAATATTGCCACTATCCATTATTGATGGAAAAAAGGTCTTCTCAAGGAGTAAGATTGGTGTGCGCCAGCAAATTATGTGGAAAGCAACAAACAAAAAGAGAAGAACATGAATAACGAAGCATCACCTGTAAGCAATACTATTATAGAAGCATTAAAAAATAATAAAGTTATCGCATATCCAACAGAAGCTGTATTTGGGGTGGGTTGTGATCCTGATAGCGAGCATGCTGTTATGGCACTATTAATGTTAAAACAACGTTCAATTGAAAAAGGGCTAATTTTAATTGCTGATAATTATGAGCAATTGAAACCTTATATTGATGATAGTGCATTAACACAAACTCAACGAGACAGAATGTTTGCATCTTGGCCAGGACCAATTACATGGGTTATTCCTGCTAAATCAACGACGCCAAAGTGGTTAACTGGAAAATTTGCTTCTTTAGCCGTGAGAGTAACAGACCACTCAGTTGTTAAAGAGTTATGCTTAGCTTATGGAAAACCTTTAGTTTCAACGAGTGCTAACTTAAGTGGATTGCCACCATGTCGTACAGTTGAAGAAGTAAGAAAACAATTTGAGGATACAATTCCTATCGTTGAAGGGAATGTTGGAGGTAGACAGAATCCTTCTGAAATCCGAGATGCCTTAACAGGTGAATTGTACCGACAAGGGTGATTGTGATGGAAAAATATTTAGTGATGGGAAACCCTATCGAGCATAGTCAGTCTCCTTTCATTCACCAATTTTTCTCAAAACAAACAGGAATAGAGTATGGCTATGGACGCTTACTTGTTCCTTTAGGTGAATTTGATAAAACTGCCTCACATTTTTTTTCTAATGGGGGACGAGGTGCTAATGTTACTGTTCCTTTCAAAGAAGATGCATTCCGCTTTGTGGATAAATTAACAGATAGAGCAAAAGCATGTGGTGCAGTTAACTCTATTGTTAAATTAGAAGATGGATCACTTCTTGGTGATAACACTGATGGACAAGGACTTATTCTGGACTTAGCAAGGCTCGATTTTATCGTGCCTAATAAGGTTAAATCCGTCTTAGTTATTGGCGCTGGTGGCGCAACAAGAGGAATATTACTTCCATTACTTGATTACGATTGTGATATTACTTTAACCAATCGCACATTTACTAAAGCCGAGCAATTAGTAAAAGAGTTTAGTCAATTTGGAACAATCAGAGCAATAGCTGCTGAAGATGTTGCTGATAGACATTACGATTTAATTATAAATGCATCTGCATCTAGTATGACTAATGATTTACCACCGATTCCTAATGATGTTTATGGTTTTGAAACAGCGTGCTATGACCTTTATTATCAAACTGGAATGACTTCATTTCTATATAACGCATTAAAACATGGAAGTACGCGTTTATCAGATGGATTAGGTATGTTAGTAGGACAAGCGGCTTATGCATTTGAATTGTGGTATGAACTTGTACCGGATATTAATCCCGTCCTTAATGTATTAAGAGAAAAATTGAATAAATGAACCAATCCATTCAATTTCCAGATCGTGAAATATGGCTAACTGAAAATAGGAGTGTTCTTTTTCCTATAATGATCAATGGAATGCTTTTTGATTGTCAAATTACAGAACAAGAGCTTATTGAGCGTTTTGGTGTTGGTGAGGGAATTTTATTATTTAAACAAAATCGTTGGGATATTGAAGAAGAATTTGAAGAGTTGGTAACAGAGTATGAGTTATCAACTCTCCATCCTATCTATTCTTTATCAATGGTAGATTGATGAGTGGCTAAATAGTTATTTTTCCACCCGACATAATTATTAGCAGAATAGATAAAGTGCTCTATTTCTGCTGATGAAAGTGGGCGAACCTTTTTCACCGGACTTCCTAAGTAAAGAAAACCGCTTTCAAGCCGTTTTCCTGGCGGAACTAAACTACCCGCACCAATCATTACATCGTCTTCAATAATTGCACCATCAAGTAAAATAGAACCCATTCCTACTAAAACACGATCTCCGATTGTGCACCCGTGTAGCATTGCTTTGTGCCCAACAGTAACGTTATCACCAATAATAAGAGGAAAACCTTCAGGATCATTGGATGAGATATGAGTGACATGAAGAACCGAACCATCTTGAATATTTGATCTTTTCCCAATACTCACGTAATTCACATCACCACGAATAACAACCATAGGCCAAATACTGACATCTTCACTAATACGTACATCTCCAATCACAGTTGCTGTTTCATCAATAAAAACATCTTTATCAATAGAAGGTGAAAGGTGTAAGTAATTCCTGATTGTTGATTTCCCCATAATTTACCCTCGTACTTGGTTTCACTTTATAATAAGAAAAGCATAGCAGTGGATGGGGTGGGCTGGCGAGAGCAATGATTTTTATGATGCATGACTATAAAAAACGATAATAAAAGAGAAAGTAGAGCAATAGAGTGTGATTGATAGAATATACCGAATAGACAATAACAAGATAAAGCGTATATTTTTTACACACAAAAGATGTTTTCCGTATCAAAAATAGACGTAAAGTTCAAAAAGAGAA
>NZ_JAEHQE010000036.1:0-11848 GCF_016238545.1 Proteus sp. PR00208
GCTATCTGTATCTATTACAGTGCTTTTAATATTGCATCCACACTGGCTTTAGCATCGCCAAACAACATCTGTGTATTCTCTTTAAAGAATAGTGGATTCTGAACCCCTGCATAACCGGTATTCATTGAGCGTTTAAACACAATAACATTTTGCGCTTTCCACACTTCTAATACTGGCATACCTGCAATTGGGCTATTTGGATCATCTTGTGCCGCTGGGTTTACTGTATCGTTAGCGCCAATAACCAAGACTGTATCAGTGTCAGAGAAATCATCATTGATTTCATCCATTTCTAATACAACGTCATAAGGCACTTTAGCCTCTGCTAACAATACATTCATGTGACCCGGTAAACGCCCTGCTACTGGGTGAATACCAAAACGCACTTTCACACCACGCTGGCGTAATTTTTCAGTAATATCATGAACAGGGTATTGTGCTTGAGCAACCGCTAATCCATAACCTGGAGTGATAATGACTGAGGTTGAATTTTTCAGCATATCAGCCACTTCTTCCGCGGTTGTTTCGCGGTACTCACCCATTTCACCTTCTTCTGTTGAGGCTGAGCCATCAGTACCAAATCCGCCCGCTATTACGCTAATAAAAGAGCGATTCATCGCCTTACACATAATATAAGAAAGGATAGCACCTGAAGAACCCACTAATGCACCCGTTACAATTAACAAGTCATTGCTTAACATAAAGCCTGCTGCTGCTGCTGCCCATCCTGAGTAAGAGTTCAGCATCGAAACAACAACTGGCATATCCGCACCACCAATTGACGCAACTAAATGCCAACCAAATGCCAAGGCAATCACAGTCATTATGATGATTAAGAAAACTTGTAAACCAACACTGTCAGTTTTAACAAACCAAACCATCAATAAAAAAGAAACCACTAAAGCTGCAAGATTTAATTTATGACGATTAGGTAACATCATCGGTTTAGATGACATTTTCCCACTTAATTTACCATAAGCGACAATCGAACCCGTAAATGTAACAGCACCAATGAAGATCCCTAAAAAGACTTCTGTTAGGTGGATATTCACCATAACAGGATCCATTGCTGTATTGTGGTCAAGATAACTGTTAAAGCCCACTAAAACTGCCGCTAAACCTACAAAGCTGTGCAAGATTGCGACCAATTCTGGCATTTGAGTCATTTCGACTTTTTTAGCTAAACGAATACCAATAACGGCACCGATTACCATTGCAATAATGATCCAACTCACATTGCCAGCATAAGGCCCGAAAATGGTTGCGAACAATGCAATTGCCATCCCTGCAATACCAAAGTAGTTACCTTGTTTAGAGGTTTCATGCTTTGATAAGCCGGCAAGGCTGAAAATAAATAATATTGCGGCGACAATATATGCCGCTGTAACAACTCCGCTGGACATAATTGTCTCCCTTATCCTTTACGGAACATTTTCAACATACGTTGAGTAACAGTAAATCCACCAAAAATATTAATACTCGCAATCAATATTGCGATAAACGAAAATAGGCTAACCCAGCCACCACTACCAATTTGGAGTAAAGCACCAACGACAATAATGCCTGAAATTGCATTTGTTACTGACATTAATGGCGTGTGCAATGAATGACTTACATTCCAAACAACGTAATAACCTACAACACAAGAAAGTGCGAATACCGTAAAGTGAGATAAAAACTCTTTCGGTGCAACATTTGCAAGCCATGCAAACAATAAAAAGGCTATCGCTAATAAACTGTATTTCTTCCAAGGTGAAACCGGTTTAGCAACGGGTTTTTCTTGTGGTTTTGCAGCAGGAGTAACTTTAGGTTGTGCTGAAACTTGAATTGGTGGCGCAGGCCATGTTACTTCACCCGCACGAATTACAGTCACACCACGGATGACAACATCATCAAAATCAATATTGATATTACCGTCTTTTTCTTTACACAATAATTTCAATAGATTAACTAAGTTAGTACCATAAAGTTGAGATGACTGTGCTGGTAAACGAGCAGCTAAATCAGTGTAACCAATGATTTTTACACCATGTTCTGTCGTAAAGACTTCATTAGGCACGGTATATTCGCAGTTGCCACCATTTTGAGCCGCAAGGTCGACTACAACACTTCCTGGCTTCATTGAATCGACCATCTCTTTCGTAATTAAACGAGGAGCGGTTTTTCCTGGAATTAATGCCGTTGTAATGATGATATCAACATCTTTTGCTTGTTCTGCAAATAATGCCATTTCAGCATCAATAAATGCTTTTGACATTACCTTAGCATAACCATCACCACTGCCCGCTTCTTCTTTAAAATCAAGCTCAAGGAATTCAGCACCCATGCTTTGAACTTGCTCTTTAACTTCAGGGCGAGTATCAAATGCGCGAACAATTGCACCAAGACTTCCTGCGGCACCAATCGCAGCAAGACCTGCAACTCCAGCACCAATAACCATCACTTTAGCTGGTGGCACTTTACCTGCGGCGGTAATTTGTCCAGTAAAGAATCTTCCGAATTCATGGGCAGCTTCTACAACAGCACGGTAGCCTGCAATATTTGCCATTGAACTTAACGCATCAAGAGATTGTGCACGAGAAATACGTGGCACACTATCCATTGCCATCACGTTAATATTCTTTTCAGCTAACTTTTCGAGTAATGCCGCATTTTGAGCTGGCCAAATAAAACTTACCAGTGTCGCGCCATCTTGTAGCAACGTAATTTCATTATCCAGAGGTGCATTTACCTTCAAAATAATGTCTGATTCCCAAACATTTTGAAGAGCGAGGATCTCGGCACCGGCGTCCTGATAAGCTTTATCTTCAAAGCTTGAGGCAATACCTGCGCCATTTTCAACTGCGACTGTAAATCCTAATTTTATGAGTTGAGTCACTGTAGCTGGTGTAGCTGCAACCCTTGTTTCATTAGAAAGTCGCTCTTTGGGTATACCAATTCGCATAATTTTCCCTTCTTATCCATAGAGTTCTGTTAAAACTTCTCCGTTAACTTCACATTCATGCAAAAAAAATGTTAAAAATAATAATATGCATGCCATTAATCGGAGTTCTAATAACCTACTGAAAATAAAACCAATAATCTATATCTGTGTAAAGCTAAAATTGAACTTAATTAGATCATTTTAGTCGAAAAGGCATATTTATGAATTATTCACTATATTCAGGTAAATATCTGGTAACATATACTGGTCATTTGACTCTGTGGTGATTCGCTAAATAAAATAATGCGACAAATGCTATTATTACATGTAATAATTAATCCCTATGTGATAAACCACGACGTTCAGCACATGACCAATATTAATTGCGCAAGGCGGAAGGATTTTGTATGAAGCTGAAAACCTCAGTCATCGCAGCAGCGATGTTGTCTTTAACTAATATCACTGTTGCGCAGGCTGCTCAGGAATTAACACCCGAACAAGCTGCAGAACTAAAACCATTTGAAAGAATTACAGTTATCGGTCGTTTTAACGCTATTTATGAAGCCGCTGATGCGGTATCTCGTCGTGCGGATAAAGTCGGTGCTGATAGTTTCTATATTCAAGGCCTAGATGATATTAGTGATAGCGGCAACATGAGTGTTACTGCTGATCTATACCATAAAGATGCACCCAAAGCAGATCAAGAAAGCTATCGCGTCTTTCATGGCGTGAAAGAACTACCAAAACCTGAAGCAATTCTGCTACAACCATTTGATACAGTTTCTATCCGCGGTTACTACCCTACAACCCCTGATATTAACGACGCAATTGCAAAAGCAGCTGCTAAAAAAGGTGCTGCATCATTCTTTATTGTACGTAACGTATCAACAAATGATGGTGGTAACCAAGAAGTAACAGCTTATATCTACAAAAAAGATGCGCCTAAACGTGCAATTCAAGCACCAGAGGCTGTCGTTCCTTATGACTCAGATGCAGGTCGCGCACTTATTGCAGAAGGCGGAGCCGCTGCCAATAAAGTTGAAAAACCTGGTCTTGCATCGAACACTGATTTTGATAGAAGTGTAGGAACATTTGCTGATACACAAACTTCGGGTGCTAGTGGTCGTTACACTGTCACATTACCTGATGGTACTGAAATCCAAGAAGTCAACAAAGCAGCTGCTGCATTAATGGATCCATTTGATACCATTACATTTAGCGGATACTTTGTAAACTCACCAGAGATTTCTTATCAAGTTGCTAAACGTGCAGCTGCAAAAGGTGCCAAGTATTACCATATTACAAATGAATGGCAAAGTGATGGTGGTACAGTCACTATTACCGCTGACCTATTCAAGTAATAAAGCGTCCTAATTAAAAAAACCTTGCTGATGCGAGGTTTTTTTTACTCAAAATATCATCAAAACCAACCTCATTTTGTAAAAGTGCATAATTTTTATGATTTAATGCATAGACAACCAAGTCAACTCTCCGTAAAATCTCGCTGTTTTTTAGTGTTTTTATCTTTATTTAAATTTGAGATATTCATATTTATTCTATTTACTGACCAAAAAACAAGAAAATACGCTATTTATTTACAATTTTAATCACGTAGGTAATTATCCTTGAATAAGAAACTTGGCTTAATATCACTCACCGCGTTAGTATTAAGCTCAATGGTTGGTGCAGGTGTATTCAGTTTGCCTCAAAATATGGCCGAAGTTGCCAGCCCTGCCGCATTGATTATTGGCTGGGTGATAACTGGCATTGGCATCCTCTTTCTTGCTACATCTTTATTACTCCTCTCGCGCCTTCGACCTGATCTTGATGGTGGCATTTTTACCTATGCGAAAGAAGGATTTGGTGAATTTATTGGTTTTTGTTCAGCATGGGGTTATTGGGTCTGCGCTGTTGTTGCTAACGTTTCTTATCTTGTTATTGTTTTTGCTGCCTTTAGTTTTTTTACAGATACACCAGAGAACGTTATTTTTGGTGATGGGAATACATGGCAAGCATTAATTGGAGAGTCAATCTTACTTTGGGTTGTCCATTTTCTTGTATTACGTGGTGTTCAAACTGCAGCCAGCATTAATTTAATGGCGACAATGGCAAAACTCCTTCCTTTAGGGTTATTTGTTATTGTCGCCCTATTAGCTTTCAATATGGATATATTTACCCTTGATTTTAAAGGTGTAAATCTGGGTGTCCCTGTTTGGGATCAAGTCAAAAATACCATGTTGATTACACTGTGGGTATTTATTGGTATTGAAGGCGCGGTCGTAGTTTCCGCAAGAGCTAAAAATCGTCGTGATGTTGGTTTAGCAACAGTACTCGCCGTTGTCATCGCATTAGTTATCTATATTCTTGTCACTTTATTATCGCAAGGTTTAGTTAGCCAAGCAGAATTAGCAGCGATGAAAAACCCGTCAATGGCGCCGTTACTTGTTCAGCTTATTGGTAACATAGGCGAGATAATTATTGCAGCGGGTCTTATTCTCTCTGTATGTGGTGCATATTTAAGTTGGACAATTATGGCGGCAGAAGTGCCTTATATTGCCGCACTACATCACTCTTTCCCTAAACAATTAGGGAAGCAGAATAAAAATGATGCGCCTTCATCTTCATTATGGTTTACCAATTGTGCAGTCCAATTCTCTTTAGTTTTAATTTGGTTGACGGGAAGTAACTACAATACATTACTGACCATTGCATCAGAGATGATCCTTGTTCCTTACTTTCTCGTCGGTGCATTTTTATTTAAAGTGGCAATTGCACGCAGTAGCCGTGCCTTATTATTAATAGCCATACCTGCAAGTCTTTACGGTTTATGGCTACTTTATGCATCAGGTGTTATTAATTTATTACTCTCTGTCGTTCTGTATGCACCAGGTATCCTAATGTTTTTATATACACGCAAGCAGTATAAAGATAAAAAACCATTGCATATAAGTGAGCGAATTCTGTTAGCACTAGTCTTATTTGGCGCTATTCCGGCATTAGGCTACTTAACTATTTACTAAAGACAATCTGAGAGGTACTCGAAAAACAGTGCCTCTCTTACCTTTCCCTTCCTTCTCTCCAAAAATCAATTTCACTTAAGTCAAAAAAATTCCCCTGCTAAGCTGTTTTTTTAATATCGATGGTTAGGTAGTTATAAATTAAGAAATACATTGTATGTTGTAACTAATAAATAGCTAGCTATTTATTAGCTAGGCAATAAAAACCCACAAGAAGCATGAGTTCCCGTGGGTTTAAAAATGTCACTATTAAATTAGTTAAAACTAACTTGTTCCATCGCCTGCAATATACGTTTATCTGATATTGGATACGGTGTACCTATCTGTTGAGCGAACAGGCTTACTCTCAGTTCCTCTATCATCCAACGAATATTTTGCACTTCCTCTTGCTGCTTTTGTTTCTCTGTTAGCTTACCTAACCACTGTTGCCACTGTTGAATAACATTTTCAACTCTGCTCATTTGAGCGCGATCGCGATTAGGATCAATGGCCAGTTTTTCCATTCGTTTTTCAATTGCACTCAAATAACGAGGAATATCCGCAAGACGTTTCCATCCATGAGAGGTAACAAAACCAGGAAAAACTAACTGACTAAGTTGAGCTTTAATATCAGACAATGCAAAAGCAACGCTAATATCCACCCGCCCTTTTAAACGTTTATTGATGGCAAAAACTTGAGTCAAAATAGATTCAACTTGTTTTGCTATTTCGACTACAGCATCGTTTAGTTCAGCTCTGACATATTCTTGCAGTTTTTGATACTCGCCTTCTTGCCAAACTAAACCACCATAAGACGCCATTAGTTTATCAACACCACAAGCAATACAATCATCAATCAACTCTAACACTTTGCCATAAGGATTAAAGTAAAGACCAAGTTTTGCTTTATTTGGTAATTTCTCATGTAGGTATTTTATCGGTGACGGAATATTTAATAATAATAGTCGTCTTACTCCTTTCCACATTGAAGCTTGCTGTTCAGATTCTGTTTCAAAAAGCTTAATACCCACACTGTTTTTTTCATCAACGAGTGCTGGATAAGCTTTCACTGAATAGCCACCCCGTTTTTGCTCATAACGCTGAGGCAAATCACCAAAACTCCAAATATGTAAATCTTGTTGTTCGATACCATCATCAGCTACTGCTGATAATGTTTCTTGCACTTTTTCCTTTAAGTTCTCTTTTAATTTATTGAGATCTTTACTTTCTGCCAGCGTTTTATTTTTATCGCCAACAACACGGAATGTCATTTTTAAGTGATCAGCAACTTGATCAAGTTGCCAACTCTCTCTATCAACGGTCACTCCTGTCATTCGGCGTAATTCGTTTTCGAGTTTATCGAGTAAGCCGCCTTCAACTTGAGGAACACGTTCTAAAAAAGCAGAAGCATAATTAGGTGCTGGTACAAAATTACGACGGATAGGCTTTGGTAATGACTTAATTAAGGCCACTATCAATTCATGACGAATACCTGGAATTTGCCAATCAAAACCTTCGTCTTTTACCTGATTTAAAATCGGTAATGGAATATGAACAGTGACACCATCAGCTGCCGTACCCGGTTCAAATTGATAAGTTAAGCGTAATTTTAAATTATCTTGATGCCAATAATTTGGATAATCTAGTGCGCTAACACGTTTGGCATCATCCTTGATAAGCATACTTTTTTCAAAGTTAAGCAGATCAGGTGATGCTTTTTGTGCTTCTTTCCACCATTTATCAAAATGACGTGATGAAACAACGTCTTGTGGTATTCGCTGATCGTAGAAAGTAAACATTGTTTCATCATCAACAAGAATGTCACGACGACGAGATTTATGCTCTAACTCTTCCACTTCAGTCCGTAATTTTAAATTGTCACGGAAGAATGCATGACGAGTTTGCCAATCACCTTCTACTAACGCATGGCGGATAAATAGCTCACGACATAATAACGGATCAATTTGGCTATAATTAATAGGTCGAGAGGCAACAATAGGTAAACCATATAACGTAACTTTTTCATTAGCCATTACAGCGCCTTGCGCTTTTGACCAATGTGGTTCGCTATAGTGATGTTTCACTAGATGTTCGGCGATAGGTTCAATCCATTCAGGTTCAACGCGCGCTGCGATTCGTCCCCATAAACGAGACGTCTCGACTAACTCTGCCACCATTGTCCATTTTGGTGGTTTTTTAAATAAACCAGAGCCAGGATAAATAGAAAAACGAGCATTTCTCGCACCTGTAAATTCTTGTTTATCGGCATCTTTTTGACCAATATGTGACAACAAGCCACTGAGTAGAGCAACGTGAATACTTCTAAAATCAGCGGGTTCGCTATTAACAGGAAAACCTAATTCTTTAACAACTTGTCGCAATTGCGTATAAACATCTTGCCATTCTCGAACACGCATAAAGTTTAAAAATTCTTGGCGACATAGCTTTCTAAATTGGGAATGGCTCAACTCTTTTTGTTGAGTTTTTAAATAATCCCACATATTTAAAAAAGACAAGAAATCAGAATCTTTATCTTGGAAGCGTCGATGTTTTTCATCAGAAGCTTGCTGTTTATCCATCGGTCTTTCACGAGGATCTTGAATTGAAAGTGCGGATGTAATAACCATCAACTCTTTTACTGCACCATATTTACGTGCTTCAAGTACCATTCTCGCCAAACGAGGATCAATAGGAAGTTGTGCAAGTTGTTTCCCCATTGGGGTTAAACGATAAGCACCATTGTGGTCGGTTTCGTCTTGTAACGCGCCTAGTTCTTCTAATAAACGGACACCATCCTGAATATTGCGTTTATCAGGTGGCTGTACAAATGGGAAAGCACTAATATCACCTAATCCTATCGACGTCATTTGCAAAATAACAGATGCAAGGTTAGTTCTTAATATTTCTGGATCAGTAAATTCAGAACGAGAAATAAAATCATCTTCTGAATAAAGACGAATACAAATACCATCAGAAACACGACCACAACGCCCTTTTCTCTGATTTGCTGAAGCTTGAGAAATAGGCTCTATTGGAAGTCGTTGTACTTTAGTGCGATAACTATAACGACTAACACGCGCAAAACCGGTATCAATAACGTACTTAATACCTGGCACAGTTAATGAAGTTTCGGCAACGTTAGTGGCTAAAATAATGCGCCTGCCATTATGAGGATGAAAAATTCGGTTTTGTTCACTGTTAGATAAACGGGCAAATAAAGGCAATACTTCAGTATGGCGAAGTTGTAATTTATTCAGCGCATCAGCAGTGTCACGAATTTCTCGCTCACCGCTCATAAAAATAAGAATATCACCCGCACTTTCTCTGCTTAATTCATCAATAGCATCAACAATGCCATCGGTCATATCCTTATCACTGTCAAGTTCGTCACCACCAATAGGACGATATCTCACTTCAACAGGATAAGTTCGGCCAGATACTTCAATAATCGGTGCTTGATTGAAATGCTTGGAAAAACGTTCAGGGTCGATGGTTGCAGAAGTAATAATAACTTTTAAATCAGGGCGCTTAGGTAATAACTGCTTTAAATAGCCAAGAATAAAGTCGATATTTAAACTACGTTCATGGGCTTCATCAATAATGATAGTGTCATATTGTAGTAATAGCTTATCTTGCTGTAATTCCGCCAATAAAATACCATCTGTCATTAGCTTAACGAGGGTATTATCGCCAACATGATCACTAAAGCGAACCTTATAACCTACAGATCCGCCTAACGTACTTTTTAATTCATGAGCGATACGTTCGGCTACTGAACGTGCAGCTAAACGACGAGGCTGAGTATGTCCAATAAACCCCTTGATCCCTCGTCCTAATTCAAGACAAATTTTAGGGATCTGTGTTGTTTTACCAGAGCCAGTTTCCCCTGCAATAATAACGACTTGGTTATCTTTTATTGCATTATAAATAGCATCTTTCTTTTGACTAACAGGCAGGTTTTCTGGGTAAGTAATTTCAGGACAATTAGCACGACGGCGAATTATCATCTGTTGTGCCGTATTAATATCTTCTTTAATTGCACTTAATACCGCTTGTTTAGACTCTTCATTATTAATTTTAGCGACGCCACGTAGACGTTTTCTTAATCGCTGCTGCTCCCGCAACGATAATTGCTCTATTTCTTGATAGAGCGTGGCAGATGATAATGTCACCTTTTATTATCCTTTTTGAGGTTATTCTAATCAAAACTATTGAGTTCATAATATCACAACAGGCTATTTGCACATAAAGGCTTGATTAAATTTCTTAGTATATGATTTCATATAATCAATAATTTTGAATAGCATATTCAAAGTATTGTGATGTGATATTTTAAAGATTGGGTAAACTACTATTAACCAATAAATTTAAATAAATAGAACATTTTATAGCCCACGAGAAAATAATGAAAAAGATCCTTGTACTGAAATCCAGCATTTTAGATAGCTATTCACACAGTAATAAAATGACCGATTACTTAATTGAAAATTGGCAAAAAAACCATAAAGACGACCTGATTACTGTACGTGATCTCGCTAAAGATCCTATACCAGCTCTAGATCAAGCCACCTTATTTGCCTTTGGCAAAGATGTTTCCATACTCTCTGATGAGCAAAAATCAGCTAGAGCTTTATCAGATGAACTGATTAATGAATTAAAAGCACACGATATGATTGTGATTGCTGCACCAATGTATAACTTCTCAATTTCAGCGCAATTAAAACATTATATCGATTTTATTGCTCGCGCAGGCGAAACATTTACTTATACAGAAGCGGGTGCTGTTGGTTTACTCGAAAACAAACAAGCTGTTGTATTAACCAGTCGTGGTGGTGTTCATAAAGATAAGCCTTCTGATTTGATTGTTCCATTCCTTACACAGTTTTTAGCTTTTATCGGTATCAATGACGTACAATTTATTATGGCTGAGGGTACTGCATTTGGTGAAGAATATGCACAGCAATCTCATCTGCAAGCACAAAAAGAAATTGATACTGTAATTAGTACAAAAAATATCACCGCAAAATAATTAATTTTATCTTTTTATAAAAGCACCTAACTAGGTGCTTTTTTTATATCTAAATATTAAAGATATATCAATATCACTTAATTTTTTATAAAAAAGACCTTATTGAGTTATAACTAAAAAACCTTAAAAGAAGATAATTCCGAAATAACCTGATTTATTAAAAAAATAATTTAAGAATTAGTTTTAAAAAAAGAATTTATTCTATTATTCACGCTAAAAATAGATATATAGGATTGAATTAAATTTGATTTTAAAAAGATAAATTAATAATATTTTTTTGCTTCTAGAGATAAGAAGATTATTAAATAATTTTATTAATTCAATAAATGGAATTTTAAATGAAAAAGAATTTACTCTCAATGCTCATTTTATCTACAAGTTTTTTATCGACCCAATCAAATGCAGTTGAATATGTAGAAAATGGTATAGGTTCAGTTGAAATTAGTGGCTTAGTAACACCAAATCTTCGCTGTGAGTTACAAAATATAGCACCAATTAAATTACATGACGTTCAAGCAAATAATTTTGCAGATACCCATTTGGCAAACGTGGACGCACTACCAATTAACATTAATTTTACAAATTGTTCTGATGGCCTTCAGAATATAAAATTAAGAGTTAAAAATAACGGAGAAAGTATATTAAAAAATACAGCAAAAGATGGTAGTAATGTATCTGTTGCTATTTTAAATGCAGATGGAAATGAAATAGACTTATCAATAGCAGAAAATCCAGCATTTAAAGTAAATATTGATGGTGATGATAATACGGCAAGTTATGAATTTCTAGCCAATTATAAAAAACCAGACAATGCAAGCGCAACACCTGGCCAAGTAACGGCTAGCTTAAGTTTTGATGTTATTTATTCTGATATTGAAGACCTAAATTAAAATTTAAAAA
>NZ_JAEHQE010000037.1:0-7993 GCF_016238545.1 Proteus sp. PR00208
TGTGTACTTAATCCAATTCACCACTTTCAACCTGCTTAACAAGCGTAGGTATATGTGGTCCATACTCAACCTTCCCGTGACCAGAACGGATGCCGCTACCAACCTTGCGAGCTTCTGCCGAATACAGCGTCTTTGCGCGAATGATCTCATAGCTATAGCCGCGTCCAAGTCGATTAGACATCTTGATCAATCCGTTCAACCCTTCTGTATAGGCATTAGTTATTGGGAACGGTGCATCCCAATAAGCAAAAATATCTTCATAGTGGTTGTGGACAGTTTTGACGAGCTTTTTGAAAGGCTCCATACCTTCGGCAGGTAAACTATTCTTCCATGCCTCAAAGGCATTTTGAGCTCGCTGCTTATCGGGTTCATCATAGATAGCAAAAAAACCTTCTTTGAAATCATAAGCAATGGACAATTCTGGTATTTGCTCGCGTACGATAGCAAGAGCCTTATGTTCAGCAGGAGTCAGGTTGGCGGGTCGCTTTAGCGTCAGCCATCGGATCGACTTTTTGACATTAATTCTATCTTCCTTACTAAGTTGCACCTGATACTTTTTACGTTCTTCTTCTAGTGCTTCAGATGCCATTTTTACAACATGAAATTTATCAATTACCAACTTTGCGTTTGGCAAAAATTCAGCAAAAGATCGTTTAAATGGACGCCACATATCGGTGCATACCCATTCTACTTTTTCGCGGTTAGGTAAATCCCTAAAAAATGGTTTCAAGCAGTCTTGTGTGCGTTGTTCCAGCATTTCGAATACGTTGTTAGTCGCAAGGTTTGTGATAACGCATCGAAAACCTCCGGCCAAGTTAACTTCATCAATGCCCATGATAACCGGCGTTTCGTAACAAACAGTTTGTTCTAGTTCTTTAATCAAGTCATGTGCGATGTTTTTTACTGTATTAACAGCAACACCTGTCTGATCTGCCAGCGCCCTAAATGTGGTGCCAAGGCACTGTTGGCGAATAACATCGACCAACCGTTTCGTTGCTCTACGCTTATCATCCAAAAAACTCAGTTCAGGCATAGCCATTTTTCCGCAGGTCTCACAGCGAAAACGCGGTCTTTGCACTTCAAGCCGTACTGGTTCCATATATAGTGGGGTGTCAGAGAACTTGTTCTTGCGAGTTCCATGCTTGTGCATTGGAATTTTGCAATCTAGGCACATCGGCGCACCGACCTCGTCGGCCACGGCTACAATGATTAGCGCCTTGCTCTCTTTATACATATCAACAGGTTTAATACCCGGAAGATTTAGTAAATCAAGCATTAGGCTAGTCCAAATCCAAATCTATATTTTTACCATCTCTTAGCATTTCATAAATCACATCGACCAGAGCTGACATGCCTTGGCGATCTGACTTAAGTACCTGTGTGGCAAGTTTTTGATGGCTAGTAAGTGCACGAACAACGGCTTGTTGAACAGCGCCAGGTAAATTGCCTTTTAGCGCCTGTTCTCGCGAGTTGCTTTCAACTTGAGCCATAACCACGTTACTTTCACCGGCAATTGACTTGATTTGGTTAACAAATGCAACCTGATCTCGAATAGGCGTAGCTTCCCCAAACAAACTATTGAGCTTTTCGACAATTTCCTGCACAAATTTGGGTTTGTCTCCTGCACCGCCACCACCACCTGGGCCGACAGGTTCCAAAACAGGCTTGTCTTCATCCTCAATATTTTCAACAACACGCCCTTTAATATCAAAACCTGTAAGCACCAGTCCCTTCAAATCTACAGTTTCAGGGGCTTCATTGTGCAATCGCTTGAGCAACAACTTAGAAAATGCAGCAAAATTCTCAAGTTCTGGATCACCAAAATCAATAAGTTGGGCCACATAGGAGTAGGTTCGGCAGAAACGCCCTAGGTCCGATTTAAAGCCCAATAAGGATTTAATCTGATCTGCATATTCATCTTGATGATGGTCTGCTGATTTCATTCCTGCTGCATCACTTTGTGCACGAGCCTTTTCAAAAGCGCCTTCCCAAGTAGCCATCGCATCGCGAAGCATTTTCATCTTTTCATTATAGAGACGAGTAGCAGCTTCTGTTGCCGCATAAAGCGCCTTGTGTTGCGGAGTTTGAGAGTGAGTGATATCGCGAATGGTTTTAAAGCGGGCTTCTTTGAAAGCTATCAAGTCTTTCTCGCTGTAAAGGCTATGTTCGTCCAACCGCTCTTTGATTTCATAAACCACATTCAGATCTTGAACATCATCGATATGCGCACCGTCGTCATAGAGTGAAAAGGCATACCGTACATTGGCCGGATCATTCACAAAGTCGATTATGAATACTTCATCTTTTCCTGGAGCCATGCGGTTCAAACGTGAAAAGGTCTGAACAATTTCGACGTGGTTAGCAATTTTTTTATCAACATACATTGCCACCAACTTCGGCTGATCAAATCCCGTTTGGAATTTATCAGCAACAAGCATCACTCGATATTCAGGACGATCAAAGGCAAAGCGTAAGTCTTGACCTTGTACATCAGGATTCATGTTTTGTTCGGTAAATTCCTCGTTTTCGTCAATACTAAATACCTCTTCAAAAGCCTCATCATCGTTGTGCATCACCTGTTTTCCAGTCATTTTTCCAGAAAAGGCTACCAATGAATGGATGAAACTGTATTCGCTATGCAATTCAATATAACGGTCAAACGCTTTCTTGTAGCGAATAGCGGCAGCTCGTGAACTCGTTACAACCATTGCCTTCGCCTTTCCGTCTAAACGGTGAGCCACGTTTTTAGAGAAATGTTCAATAATGAATTGGACTTTCTGAGTAACATTGGTCGGATGTAGTGCCATCCATTGAGCTAATGCACGTTTTGCTGCCTTACCACTCACACGCTTACTGTCTTCAAGCTGTTTCGATAAATTAAAGGCGGTTTGATACGGTACGTAACCTTTTAAAACATCAAGGATAAAGCCTTCTTCAATCGCTTGTCGCATGGTGTACTTGTGAAAGGCTTTGGGCGGATTTTCTTTTGATGTCGGATTTGACGCGTCTTCAGGCCGACCAAAGAGCATTAAGGTCGCGTGTTTAGGTGTACCTGTAAACGCGAAGTAGCTGATGTTGTCGGGCCGAGCACGCGATTTTTGCAGTTGCTCTAACAGTTCATCCACAGTCATGCTGGACATTTTCCCGTGCCCACTCATTCCAAGAGCGGTCTGTAATTTGGCGGCGGTAGAACCTGTTTGAGAATTATGGGCTTCATCAATAATCACTGCAAAACGCTTACCCTTAAGCGCCTTGTCGGTAATAACGGCTTCCATGGCGTAAGGGAAGGTCTGAATAGTGACGACAACTATAGGTGTGCCATTGATCAAGGCTTCTGAAAGTTGCTTGCTTTTTGATTGCGATGACTTCTGACGATCTATCGCAGCAATCACACCAAACTGGTGGTCAATTTGCTTTACCGCGTCCTGTAGTTGCCCATCTAAGACATTGCGGTCAGTTACAATAATGACGCTGTTAAATACCGCATCGCCATTGTCTTCCCGTAATTTCACTAAATCATGAGCCGTCCATGAAATGGTACTGGTTTTGCCTGATCCTGCGCTATGGTCAGCCAGATAGGTCATGCCTGCACCGTTCTTGCGGGCATCAGCAATCATGTTATTCACTGCCGTCCATTGATGAAAACGCGGAAAAATGAGTGTTTCTTTTTTGGACCAGTTGCCCTGAATATCAACCACATCTTTTTTCTCTACATACACAAAACTATGGAATATGCGTAACCATGCATCGGGTTGGCAAACATCCTCCCAAAAGTATGCGACGGGGTATTCAATGCTACCATCCGGCTTCTTCTCACCAGGCGGGTTGCCAGCTCGCCCCTCATGCCCCTTATTAAATGGCAGGAAGAAGGTATTAACCCCATCCAGTTTGGTTGCCATCATGATTTCAGAATCCGACATAGCAAAATGCACGACGGCCCCGCGCTTGAAGGTCAATAGCGGCTCTTTGCGTTTGGTTTTGGGATCAAAGGGCAAGCGATCTTGTTGGTATTGCTCCATCGCCGCTTCTGCTGACTGGGTGAAGTCCGTTTTTAGCTCAACCGTTGCGACAGGCAGGCCATTAATGAAGAATGCCAAGTCAATCGCAAACTCACGCGCAGGATGGTATTTCAGCTCGGGCACTACGCGCAGAATGTTGGCTTTATAGCGTTCTATCACCGCTTCGTTGCGCATATCTTCAGGCGCAGTTTCGGTCATTTCAATCAAACCACAGCCTGCAATTGAGAAGCCTTGACGCAACACCTGAACCGTACCTTGTTGCTCAAGCGCCTTGGTCAGTCGCTCCATCACCACGTCGAGGGTTTTTGTGCCGTTTAACCGCTCCAGCTTCTCCCATTTATCCTTTTGGCCGCTGGCTTTTATCCAGGCTTCGAGATCTTCCGGGTAAAGTGCTCGTTCGGTATCGTAGTATTTGGTATCACCCAGCTTCCAGCCTTGCTCGACCAGCCGCTCAATAATATAGCGTTGAAAGTGCTTTTCCTGATGGGCTGATGCGTTCATACGGGTTCTCCTCGTAAATCTATTTGCCCAGTTACCGCAGCAGTGATAAATGCTGAGCGACGCTCTTTGAGTAAATTAATGCTTCGCTCTGTTTTCTCAACCAAGCTATCGTTATGTGCTAATTGCCTATTCACGTGTGCCGCAATTTCGGCTTGCTCTTCTTTGGGCGGAACAAGAACTTGAAGTCTTCTCACATCTTCAAATTTTAGTGATTGCCTTACACCGCCACCCATCCCATAGAAAACTTTGCATAAATCATATGATCTCATTAACCATGAAAAGTAATTTGAATCGATGTTACGCAAACTAACGGCCATGTATGCGGAGCTTATAATGCCTCTTTCTTGTACTAAAGCAGATCTAAGGCTTCTTTTATCATTTTGTAAATCAGTAAATCTAAATACAACCTCGCCCTGTTCAACTATTTGGTAAGTTTCATATGATTCGGGCACAAGCCCCATATTTCTATTTTCTGACTTTTGAATTACTCGGCCATAACTAAGAGATAAAATATTTGTTTCTACCAACCCGGTATTTTTTCTTTTCAACTCAGTTAATAGAGAAAAGAAAGGCTTTACCTCCCAATGCTCAGGAATATCTCCAATCCACTCAACCCTAGAATCTTTCATCTTCACATTAGGATTTAGGCCTTTTGTGACAGCATGAGTAATCTGCGCCTGACGCTTTTCTTTGAGCAGTTCGATGAAGCGGGTTTTCTTGGTGATTAGGGTGTTTATTCTGTTTATTTCGGTATTTATGGCACTAACAATAGTTGAGCGATGCTCTTTCGGTGGGATACAAACAGGAATATCACCAATAGCATCTTGGTCAAGCCCATAACGGGTTATACCTGGGGACTCAACAAAAAAATGGGCTTTTGTTGGGTGAGACTGAATTGATCGATGAATGAAACCAGATAAATCAAACTCATGGGATTTAATGACTGTTAAATGATAACCACACACTACATCATGCATATCTTGCTTAACTAATGCAGGAATACCTATATCATTTGGATCTTCTGAGTCTTTAGTGATAATCACATCACCTTCTGCAAGTCGAAATTTATCTATTTCAGACTCATTTGCTGTTGCATTCATGAATTCCAGATCAGGCGTTATAAACTCGTTGTAATAAACGTCTGTGTAATTACATAATTTAACATCTGCCTGATCTTCATAGCTCTTTTTGTCTACGTTGCTATTATTGAAAATTGCTACATGTCGTAACCGCTTTAATTCCCAATCTTTTGGAATATTCCAAATGAATTCAGCACCAGACTCTTTATATTCTGGATAGGCTTTATAGTGACTCATTCTGTTGCCACCTCTGCCAGAAGTGCGGCGATTTCACCTTCAACCTGTTTCAATTCCGCGTCAATATCATGCAGTTTACGCGGTGGTTGGTATTGATAAAAGAAGCGATTAAAGTTGATTTCATAACCTACGCGACCAAGCTGCTTGTCTTTATCATCAATAAAGCTCTCGTCGATATAAGCATCTGGCACATGCGGCAGCACTTCACGGGCAAAGTAATCCTCAATCGATTCCAAATAAGGTACGTTTTCATAATCCGTTAAATCTGTGTCAGGCACTATATTGCCTTGCGCATCGACCACAGGCTCCGCTTCAGGGTCTTTACGGCCAAATGCAGCAAGCAAGGCAGTAATGAAAGTCTTGTTGCCTTTTACCTTAAGCAGCTTGGCATCAGGTGTTTTCACGGCTTCTTTGGTAAAGTTTTCTGCCCAGATGTATTCCTTGGTCTCACCCAACTGCGGCTGAATGGCCTCACGCCAGAATGCTTTATGTTCAACCGGTAGTTTCTGCCAGGTATCCGTTGCTTCTAACGTGGATAAACCTTGCTCATCAAGCTTAAGCGTCATCCGCAACGGGCGAAGCACTTTAATACGGCGGTAGCCAAAAACTTGGTAGTCAACCATTTTAGAGAGTGTGTCATTTTCGCCAGCTGCATAAATATCCAATATCTGGCGGCGCTGATCATCGCTCACAATTCGGCGCTTGTTACCCTCATTCTTGATAGATGTCCAAAGGTCAGTGGCATTAATAAGTTGCACTTTGCCTTTGCGATTGTCAGTTTTCTTGTTGGATAAAATCCATAGATAGGTAGCAATGTTAGTTCTAAAGAAAATATCCGTAGGCAGTGCAATAATGGCTTCAACAAGGTCATTTTCAAGCAACCAGCGGCGTATTTCAGACTCACCAGAGCCAGCGCCACCATTGAATAAAGGTGAGCCGGATAAGACAATTGCAGCACGTCCACCGCCATTGTTTGGCAATTCGAGCTTGCTAGCCAGGTGCATCAAAAACAGCATAGAACCGTCATTAATACGTGGCAAGCCAGGGCCAAAGCGGCCTAACTCACCCAATTTATGCTCTTTTTCTACAGCTGATTTGTCTTTCTCCCATTTCTTACCGAAAGGCGGATTAGATAAGCCGTAGTGGAAACGCTCTCCTGCAAACTGATCATTTGAAAGTGTACTGCCCTGAAGGATATTTTTGGAAAGATCTCGACCTGGATCGGACTCAAGGCGACGGATGAGCATACCAGCTACACAAACCGCATGAGTTTCCGGTTCAAGTTCTTGGCCGTGAGGAACCAGCACCGGTGGAATTTTATAATGGTTGCCATAGTCGGCAACATGATTCATTGCGTCAGTTAAAAATCCGCCTGTCCCACACGTAGGATCGTACAGGGTACGAATAAGTCCTGGGCTTGCCTCAAACAGTGCATCATCAGGATCGAGCAAGAGTGCTGTAGCTAAATGTACGACATCCCTTGGGGTCATGAAATCTTCAGCGCCTTCATTGACTTCAGCACCAAAACGGCGAATCAAATGCTCATAGATATTGCTCATCACCCTGTCTGGCACGGTGTCAGGGTGTAAATCAATACCAGCAAAGTTTTTGCAGATGGTGAAAAGCAGCCCAGCTTTCTCAAGACGGATTATCGTGTTGCCGAATTCAAACTCTTCAAATATTGCTCTGGCATTATCAGAAAAAAGAGAAATGTAGTCTTCGAGATTACGACGAGTTTTTGTACTGCCAAGCGTTGAAAGCGAATACTCAGAGGTGTTGTAGAAGGGATAGCCAGCGGTTTGGCGTAGAATTGGGTCAAGCTCAACTTCGGCATCCTTAAAATTGTCGTAAGCCTCCCTTACTGCTTCTCTTGTAGATTCAAGAGCGCACTCCAATCGACGTAACAAAGTAAAGGGTAAAATAATCTTACCGAAGTCGGTATGTTTAAAATCACCCCAAAGGTCTTCTGCGTTTTTCCAAATAAAATCTGCCTGCGAGGCAGCTGAACCTGAGAATTCTGTCATTTCGGTCTCCAACCATCTTTTGCACAAAACAATACATTATGCAATAGAGTGTAGTCAACCAAGTTTTGCACAAAAGAAGAGTTATGCTATTTTATAAAATATTTCATGATCCAACCTCAGAATGCAAATAGCC
>NZ_JAEHQE010000038.1:0-5655 GCF_016238545.1 Proteus sp. PR00208
AAACCAAAAAAGCAATCTATCAGTAACAGTTGATACAGTAAAAAAAGGCAGGAGTGTTTTTGCGCTACACTTTCACTTCAAAGAAGATCAACAAATAAAAATGATGTTAGAGGATTGATTATGGCTTTGGTATCAATCAGTGAAGCAGCAAGGCTGACAGGAAAAGCAAGAAGCACACTACACAAGTACATAAAACAAGGAAAACTGTCTACGACTACAGATCAAAATACAGGAAATAAAAGCATTGAAACATCTGAGTTAATTAGAGTATTTGGTAAAATAAGTAATCTCTCAACTATAGATAGTGACAGTGTCACACATGTATCAAAACTACAGCAAGAAACACCCAGCACTACACAATCACTACAGATTAAACTTCAACTTCTTGAACAAGAAAATGCACACTTAAAAGCTGAAAAAGAGTTACTTTCAAAAAATTTAGATGATATACGTCAGGCTATGTTATTAATCGAATCCAAGCTACCAACCTCTCCCGAGCCCGTTACACCAGTACCAACAAGAAAATCATGGCAATTCTGGAAAAAATAGCCGGCTGGTGTCATTTTCACGCTGAAACCCAAACCGCCATTTTGATAACAAATAAGTAACAATAAAACGGGATATTTTCGGCCGGAAAAGAGGCAGTTTTGAACGGTTCAGGATGTTTTCAGGATGAAACCGGAAGCGGGTGTACGCTTAAGCACGATTATGTTAAATGATGTATAAACATACAAAAAAACATACTCATGATTTATATATGTAACACAAATAAAAATAAAGCAGGTTATTGGTATGACTAATAATTTTATTTAATCGGTTAAGGCATTGCTGTAAGCATTTAACAGATTGTCGTCAGGATCATAGTTCAGGTTGTGTAGTGTACCGCCATAACAGAACTCTTCACTTATGAAACCACCAAAAACCAAATCCGATTACTTATGAAAAAAATCAGATGATTTAACATCACTTAGTGCTTCCATTGTATAGACTTGTATCATATAGTTCCTAAACTTACTTTTTTCTTTTTTTTGGAAAAAAGTGCCAATTGGAGACACAACTAATGTTTACTTACTTAGCAATTTCAAATTTCAAATCTATAAAGAACAGAGTTGAAGTCAACTTGAGCTCGGCTACTCCAGGCAATCACTTACCAGAAAACTTATATAAAAATGATGGAATGCAAGTTGCTACACTGAGAAGCGCAGGGTTATATGGAGCAAATGCTTCTGGTAAATCAAATGTTCTGATGGCTTTTGAAGCACTAAAATTTATAACTACCATGTCTGGTGATTTAAAAGAAGGCAGCAATATACCCTGCTATGAACCTTATGCTTTATCTTCAGAAACCACTAGTTCACCAACTACTCTTGAGGCTGAATTTTACTCAAAATCAGGGGATAGATTCTTATATATAATCTCATTTATAAAAAATGAAATTACATTTGAATCTTTAGATTATTATCCATCGAGAGTAAAAGCTAATCTTTTTACTCGAAATAAAGATGATTCATGGGAAACATTAAAATTTGGAGGTCATTATAAAGGCGGGATAAAAAAAATACCTTTCTTTAAAAACAATTCCTATCTTTCTAAAGCGGGAAATAATGCAGCATCGCCAGATATAATTAAAGAAGCTTATAATTTCTTTAGGCAACAAATAAGACACATAGGTCTTAATGAACGATTAAGGATATCTTCTTTTGGAGATAGAGAAGAAGTTGTCAAGGATACTGCGAAAGTATTATGCATGGTTGACACTGGTGTTAATGACATTTCAGTAAAAGAAGTAGATGCTGAATTACCAATAAAAATGGATGATGATATACCACAAGAAATAAAAGATATGATCATGGATGATTACAAATATAGATATGTATTTTCACATCTTAGCGAAGATGGAAAAAATATTAACTTTCCAATATCTAGAGAATCAGAAGGAACTCAAAAGCTATTTGAAATAATCCCTTTAATTCGTTCAGCATTTGATAGTAAAAAAGTAATAATTATAGATGAGCTGGATAATAGTCTTCATCCACATATAGCTGACCTGATCGTGAAGTTATTTAATGACCCAGATGTTAATACATATGGTTCACAACTTATATTTTCAACGCACAACATGCAACTAATGACGCCTGAAAAAATGAGAAGGGATCAAATATTTTTTTGTGAAAAAAATAATGGATCATCAACTTTATATAGCTTAGATGATTTTGACAAGAAAAAAGTAAAGACATCAACCAACTATGTAAACTGGTATAATGAAGGCCGTTTCGGTGGTGTGCCAGATATAAATTACTTGAAAATAGCTTTATTTTTATCACCACATAAAATACAACCATCATCATTATCTGAAAAAGAAATCAGTGAAATATCAAATGGTTTTTTTGAATAAAAATTAAGGAATCATGATGGCAAAGAAAAAAACAAAAGAAAAAAGTGTACCACCAGTAATGTACATTTATTGTGAAGGTGAAAAAACAGAACCACTTTACCTTGAGGCATATATTTCAGACAGAGATAAAAAAGGATATAGTGTATTCAAAATACCTAAAACAAGGAAAAACAGCCCAGAGCAATTGGTTGATTTAGCCATAGAGAAAAAGAAAGAATCATCAGCAGATGATGTTTTTTGGGTTGTTTATGATCAAGAGCAACTAACATCTCAATCTAAATCATCTCACCAGAGAGCATGGAATAAAGCTAATAAAAACAATATAAATATAGCTATATCTTGTGTTTGCTTTGAGCTTTGGATTCTTATGCACTTTGGATATACAACCAAAGAATTCATTTCATATAAAGATTTAATTAGTTCATCGCCATTAAAAAAATTGATTCCTGATTATGATAAAGGTAGTAAAAATACATATTACTTCTTAAAAGAAAAAATAAGTGATGCCAAAGAAAACTCTAAAAGATTAAGTTGTTATGCAAAGCATAACAATGCAACAACAACACCGGAGTATCTATATAAATCTTATACTAACTTCCATGATTTATTGGAGAATATAGATTCTTTTTAGGTTTAAATCTATGATTATAATTTACGCTTGTATCTAATAATCATAGATTACTACCCACCATATATAATTAACAATTATATTATTAAAACTCATGAATATAATATAAAACATTTTAAATGTTAAATTTCAAAATACTAAAAGTCGTCAATGTGACAATTTTTTATCTTTACAAATGTTTTATGGATTTCATATGAAGATTTTCACCACACAAGAAACCATTATTATTTCTGCAAAATCCTGTGATCGATGCCATTTTTATGCTGAAAAAGACGATCCTGAATTTCATGAATTTTTGTCTATTGACCGGCAGGTTGGTTTTGGCTCTGTTTTCGGTGACGGAAACCACTTGAAGCTGGATTTATGTCAGCATTGCGTGAAAACATTGTTGAATTCGTGGTTATCTGTCAGTGAACTGGATTCGTTTTGACAATGAAAGGCTGATACATACAAGGTGTTTAGGTTAACAAATAACCGCACACTTATCCTCGTTTTTCTGATAAAAATTAGGCTTTTCCATCAAAAAAATTTGTTTTAAAAATAATCAAAGACATTAAGACGCCAAAACCCTAATGGTGACTTAATGCATAACGTTATTAAGTCACCAAGACCCTAGTGACGACTTAATGTATAACGTTATTAAGTCACCAAGACCCTAGTGACGACTTAATGTATTGGCTATATTAAGTCACTATTAGGGTAGTTACGGTATAATTAGTTTATGACCAAACATGGTTTTAGGCAGGGTTAATAACCTTGTCATTTTCCGGTTTGCAGGGGGTACTGTGAGCCGAAGGCGACGTCGTTTGTACTGGTGATTAAACCAGATGTAATTCCTGATGCATTCGTCTTGACCTTCGGAGTGAAGGGAGACAGAATCACATTGCGACGTTTGTAGACCGCCCCGGATGGAGATGAATATCCCTGTTCGGGGTTTTTGCCATTTTGATTAATGCAATATCAAAACTGTGGGTCCGACGTCTGACCTGAATTCAGAACGGTTAAACCAATTTCAGCCGACAAGTGTCAGCACTCATTCTGGTCTAAAAATGAAAAATTAGTTTTAAACTCGGTAATGAACCTGTTGTCTTGCAGACGTAGACCTTTCCGTCAACTGCATCAATGGCGACCTTTCGCCAATCCAATTGATTTATAAATATTTAAATTGTGTTATTCCTGCTATTTACGGCATTTCATTGTAGTGAACAAGATATTTTCCAATGCTAAAATAAAAGTAACCATTTGATTTAAAACACTTTTAATAAATACATCTTCAAAAGGTCGCCACTCGTGCAGCAATTTGATTGATTTTCAACCGCCCATTTAACTGATTTCGTACCTGTCCTTTTGAAAAACCGGATTTTGAAAGTTATATGAACCGTTTTCTGAACGGCAGCACAAATTCTGGGAATATGCCTGAGAATGAAAAATACAGTCTTACTGCAATATCGGTTATAGCAATAAAAAGCCACAGAACGAATTAGGAGTGGCTTTTATGTTTTGGTTATGGAAGTTATCGTCATAGGTGAAAAAATCGCTTACAGGCGTATACAGCACCATTCTGACTGAGCCGTGAGCGTAGCGAACTTAATTGCACGAAAAATTAGCGGTTCAGTAGTTTGATGGTCGGAGACAAAAGATTCTGTCAGCGATATGCCCCCGCAATGCGGGGGAGCTACCTTGATTTGGAAATATGTTTTGAAAAGTAGCAAACTCTGTTTACTACATCCTCTTGAATAAGGGAAAACGTGATGTATCTGACAGGTTGAGCTGATTTATCCACAGGGCTTTTCTGTTTTAAATTGTTTTATGTTTTTAAACCTTGTTTTATCTATATGTACCATATTGTTTTATAATAATAAAAATACCAATAGGCATAGAAATTTACGGTAATAGGCATAGAAATTTACGGTAATAGGCATAGAAATTTACGGTAATAGGCATAGAAATTTACGGTAATACTCACAAATTAGGCATAGTCAAAATAAAAGACTTGCCTTTAATGTAGGGATAGACTAATTTTTTGTCTATCCCATTAAGTAGGAAGCGACATGTCTGAACTAATAGCATATAAATCCAATGCGTTGATTGAAGCTAGTTACAAACTAACTTTACAGGAACAGCGCTTGCTATTGATGTGTATTGGAAAGCTAAACCCTCGGGATAAAACTCCTCAAAAAACATTCAAAATTACATCTGGCGATTTTTATCTAGCATTTCCTGATATGGGAAAAAGTAATGCAGAACGACATTTAAAAGAAGCTATAGATAAGCTCGCTGAACGTTGGATATATATACAAAACAATAATGAAAGACGACGTATTCGCTGGATCCAAGAAGAAGCAGAATATTTTGAGGGTGAGGGAAAAATAGAAATTGTTTTTGCTGACTCCATAATGCCCTACTTAACTCAGCTTCAAGGTCAATTTACTAAAATCGTGATCAAAAATGTATCAACACTAAAAAGTGTCTATAGCATTCGTTTATATGAGTTATTAATGCAATTTAAAGTGATTGGCGATCGATTGATCAGCATTGATGATTTTCGCTCGATGCTAGGTTTGGACGAAAAAAAATACGCCACCTTCAAGTCACTGAATCAATGGGTAATAAAACCAGCAATAAAAGAGTT
>NZ_JAEHQE010000039.1:0-5653 GCF_016238545.1 Proteus sp. PR00208
TAAGAAATAAAGATTTTTATAACAATTAACAATAAATATTTTATATTGTCATGTCAATAAAATGCTTTAATATTAATAATATATTAAAATAAGATAAAAATAAACTTTACATCTTTATTTTATCATACTTTCCTAATGCATTAATTCTAGCATGGTTTGTTATCTTTCATTTTTAATGAATACTGTTGATTGCTTTCTCTTCTCTTTTTTATTCACTAGCTATTCATTAATAACCTTATTCTTTTTTGAACATTAATTAAAGTTTAATAACCTTTATTTAATATTAATAAAAAAATGTAGAATCACGTAAGTTTACCTATTAACCATTTGGTTAATTTTATTTATACTATGTTTTTCCCTGGTGTTGTATTAATTTTCGCCCTGTTTCCCCAACAGGGCATTTTTTTATCTCAATATTTCAGTGCCTTATCATAACTCATTGTCAAATAATACAAAATAAAAACACATGAAATATCTCATTAATAAATTAACATTATTTACCTATTTTTAATGCAAAATCCATCACTCTTTTCATTGATCTAAATCAAATCAAACATTCATATTATTTACTCTTTTCAGAGATAAACTGCTTTTTTCTCTATTTTAAAATCTATTTAATAAGGATTAAAAATGCTCATTTTATCATTAGCCTTATTTGAATTACTCATAAAGTGGTATAACAATTCAAGAAGGATAGACTTTTATTGTTATATTTAATAACCTTGATTAAAAATCGACCCAAATAAAGCACATCATTTTTACTACACATTAATGACTAATATCTTTATTTACTTGCATTAATAAGCACGCTCTTTTACCTTACTTATATTGTTATAGAGGGAAAGATAATGAGTTATAACCTTTCAGAATTAACACAAGAAGAAAAAGATAAGCTAAATATAAGCTTAGCCGCTTCAGGCGTTGCTTTTAAAGAGCGCTATAACATGCCCGTTGTAGCAGATGCTGTTTTAAGAGAACAGCCTCAAGCTTTTCAAGCCTTCTTTCAAGAAAGGCTGGTATTTTATCGTGCAAGAAGCCAACACTATTCTCGTTTACCTTATGACCCACCGGTAAAAAAATAGTCAAACACTCTCCGTTATTTTGATAATGGTAAAAAAAAGAGATAAACCTTGGTTTATCTCTTTTTCTTTCAATCGATTAACTACAACTCACTATCACCTATCTATTATTTAGGGGAAACATAAGTAATAGTATTGTCATCACAATTGACTTGAACATTGTAACGAAGATCTGTTCTCGCCCCTCTTACATTCAATACCATCTGATAGTTATTATCCATCTTGATAACTTCATTAGCATTAATACTTGCAACAGGTTTTGATCCTAATGCATTTTTATCATCTTGCCAGCGAGGTAAACGATTTTGTAAATAATCATTTTTTACTCTTGTAACAAGTTGATTGTTATCTAAATTAACACAACTCGAAAATGGTGCAGAGCGCACAATATCTTTATTCACATTTTCGATATTTTCTGCAAATGCTCCAAAAGAAACGGCAAGTAAAAGACCTGCTCCAAGTATCCCTGTTTGACTCACAAGCTTGCTTAATTTCATATAACCTCCCGAAAATATCCCTTAAAACAGGATGTGTTTTCATTAAGCATAGCATATGGTTAATAACACAATTGTGACATTTGTTAAAAAATTGTTTTATTCATTTTCATCATCAAATACAATAGAAACAGATTCACGGGTCGCGTGTTTCTCTCTTAACTCTTGAGCTACTAGTTGGATAGCCTCTCCACTGCTCATTCCCTCAGCCATAAGAGATTGGATTTTTTCTACCGCTTTTTGTTGCTCTTCATGTGTTAATGTAGGCATTCCTAGAAACATAATGTTACTCTTATCTTTATTAACGTCTATTTTGTATTTACATGAATGTAATCTTTTTGATTACAATTTATTGTGCAAATAATACAACACACTTTGTTTACATGGTCATAAGATGGATATGCAATTACAACAACGCGAACTAACTTATACCCCTGATCTAGCATTGCGGGTATTTTCTCCTATTGCGTCATTGCCTTGGTCTAGTTTACTTCATTCTGGCTTTGCCGAACATCCTCATAATCGTTTTGATATTGTTGTCTCCGATCCTGCTGTGACTTTAGAAACTCGCAAACAAACGACAACGATTAAAGAAAAAAACGGTACGGTCAAACGTTCCAAAAAAGATCCCTTCACTCTCATTCAATCTGCGTTGGACCAATTCGATTTTCACCCAGAACAAAGTGATTCATTGCCTTTTTTGGGTGGCGCTTTAGGTATCTGGAGTTATGACTTAGGTCGTCGTTTTGAAAATCTACCTGAAATAGCGAAAAATGAACTTAGTTTCGCAGATATGGCAATTGGTATTTATGATTGGGCACTTATTGTCGATCACGACTTAAAAAAAGCCACTTTAATTAGCTATCACAATATTGATGAGCGCTTACAGTGGTTAGAAAGCCAAACTTCCACAGCTCTTGATTCACAATTCACCTTAACAACAGATTGGCAATCAAACATTAGTAGTGATGAATATAACGAGAAAATTGCTAAAATTCATCAATACTTACTTTCGGGTGACTGCTATCAAGTTAATTTAGCTCAACGTTTTTGTGCAAGCTATACAGGCAGTGAGTGGAACGCATTCTTAACATTGAATCAAGCTAATAAGGCACCTTTTTCTTCGTTTATGTGTTTGCCAAATAACTTTGTGATTAGTGTTTCACCTGAACGTTTTATTCATTTAGTTGATAATAAAATTGAAACACGTCCTATAAAAGGCACACTACCTCGTAAAGCATCGCCAAAAGAAGATGATGAACAAGCTCAATTATTAGCAAATTCACGTAAAGATCGCGCTGAAAACTTAATGATTGTAGATTTGATGCGTAATGATATTGGCAAAGTTGCAGTAACAGGTTCTGTTAAGGTTCCTGAATTGTTTGTTGTCGAGCGTTTCCCTGCAGTACACCATTTAGTCAGTACCATCACCGCAGCACTTCCTGAGCATTTAAAAGCAACGGATCTATTAAGAGCAGCTTTCCCTGGTGGTTCAATTACCGGAGCGCCGAAGATCAGAGCTATGGAGATCATTGAAGAATTAGAGCCACATCGTCGCCATGGATATTGTGGTGCAATTGGTTATATCAGTTTTTGTGGCACAATGGACACCAATATCAGCATTCGCACTTTATTAACTGAAAAAAATAAAATTTACTGTTGGGCAGGCGGTGGTATTGTTGCTGATAGCGTTGCTGAAAAAGAGTACCAAGAAACATTCGATAAACTTGGGCAAATATTAACTGTTTTAAGTGAGTCTACTATCGATGACACCCATTGATACTTTTATCAATCGTTTTCAACTCACATTACCTGATGACAAGGTAAATCAGCCTCTTCATGCCCAAAAATCGGCAGCCGTCTTGCTGCCGATTATCAATAAACCTAACCCAACATTATTATTAACTGAGCGTGCATCAACGTTACGCTCTCATGCAGGGCAAGTCGCTTTACCCGGCGGTAAACGCGATCCTGAAGATAGCAACCTTATTGCAACAGCTCTAAGGGAGGCGCATGAAGAAGTGGCTATTCCACCCCATGCCGTATCCGTTATTGGTCAATTAGCCCCTTTGCAAAGTTCTAGCGGATATTTAGTTACCCCCATTGTGGGTGTTATTCCTGCGGGTTTACCTTTACGCCATAACCCTGCTGAAGTCGCCTCTATCTTTGAAATGCCACTAAGCCATGTACTTAATGCCCAACATTATCAACCACTAGATTTTCATCGTGCTGGTGAAAATCATCGTATCTACTTTTATCCCTATAATGGACATCTCGTCTGGGGATTAACCGCCGCTATTTTACATAGACTCGCTTTACATATTACTTAACACGCTATTTTATATTCAGCTTGTGCTTTTTATCATCGCCTTCACAACTCTACTTAGCTATTTTAAAAAAATGTTGTAAACTACATCATTAACGGGACGATATAATCGTAAAAACGATCCCTTTACTATAAATAACTATATTTCATTCTTTTTAACCCTCTCTCTTATTATTAAGGAGTCTGACGTGATTAGCGTTTTCGACATGTTTAAAGTGGGCATCGGACCATCTAGCTCTCACACCGTAGGGCCAATGAAAGCGGGTAAAGAATTTGTCGATGATTTAGTCAGCCAGGAATTGATTGCGTCTGTCACTCGCGTAGCTGTTGATGTTTACGGCTCCTTGTCTTTGACAGGCAAAGGTCACCATACTGATATCGCAATTATTATGGGGTTAGCAGGTAATGCACCAGCTACTGTCGATATTGACAGCATTCCCGGTTTTATTCGTGAAGTTGAAGAAACTGGCAAGCTATCATTAGCAAACGGCTTAAAAGTGGTCGATTTCCCAGCAGAAAGTATGCATTTTAGCAATGACAACCTGTCATTACATGAAAATGGTATGACAATCCATGCTTTTGCTGGCGACAAAGAAGTCTATAGAAAAACGTACTACTCTATTGGTGGTGGTTTTATCGTTGATGAAGAAAACTTCGGTAAATCAACATTAAACAGCAAGCCTGTTTCATACCCTTATGCTAGCGCAGAAGAGCTATTAAAACACTGTAAAGAAACGGGTTTATCCATTTCCAGCTTAATGATGAAAAATGAGCTGGATCTGCATACTCAAGCTGAAATTAATGCTTATTTCGCTGATGTTTATAAAACAATGCAAGAGTGTATTGAACACGGTTTAAATACAGAAGGCGTATTACCAGGGCCATTACGTGTACCTCGTCGTGCTGCTGCATTAAATCGCTTATTGACATCAAGCAACAGCCTGTCAAACGATCCAATGAAAGTCGTTGATCTGATCAATATGTTTGCACTGGCGGTTAATGAAGAAAACGCAGCAGGTGGACGCGTTGTAACAGCACCAACAAATGGCGCATGTGGTATCGTTCCTGCTGTATTGGCTTACTACGATCGTTGCATCGAACCTGTTACACAAGAAATCTACTTACGCTATTTCTTAGCATCTGGCGCAATTGGTATTCTTTACAAAATGAATGCTTCTATTTCTGGTGCAGAAGTAGGTTGCCAAGGCGAAGTTGGCGTAGCTTGTTCAATGGCAGCTGCGGGTCTTGCTGAATTATTAGGCGGAAGTCCAGAACAAGTCTGTATCGCTGCTGAAATCGGTATGGAACACAACCTTGGTTTAACTTGTGACCCTGTTGCAGGCCAAGTTCAAGTTCCTTGTATTGAACGTAATGCCATTGCTTCTGTTAAAGCCGTTAATGCCGCGCGTATGGCAATTCGTCGTACCAGTGAACCTCGTGTTTCTCTCGATAAAGTCATTGAAACTATGTATGAAACGGGTAAAGACATGAATGCTAAATACCGCGAAACATCGCGCGGTGGTCTTGCAATCAAAGTACAGTGTGACTAATTAATACTATTTAGACGAAAAGCCATTCATTTTGAATGGCTTTTTTATTTCAGCTACTTTATTTTTAATCATCGCTTAACCCTTAGATAACTAAAGAAAATAATTATTAAATATACATTTGAAATTAAGCAATCTATCTTTTTATAATTTAAAACTTTTTATTTTTATATATTAAATTCCAGCACTAAATATACTTATTAAATA
>NZ_JAEHQE010000040.1:0-5534 GCF_016238545.1 Proteus sp. PR00208
CTATATTTTCTGCTCTAAGATTTCCAGAGTGGGGTTTATAAATATCAGGATTTGTTTTATTTAATATATTCTGACATTCTTTAATATACTTTGAATAATTTTCTTGTAATATTTCTTCTCTTTTTCCTTTATCAAAAGGAACAGTAGTATTACCGATGGAATTTATATTTTTTGTTAAACCAAATTTTTTATTTATTTTATTATCAATCGTATCTATAGATGAAGATAAAATTGGTTGTATTTCTGAAATTTTCATTTTAATACCTATCAATTAAAAATTATTATAGACAGTCTATTCCTTTTATTTTTTTATGTTTATAAAAATCAAACACAAGTAATTAGTTAATCAATTTCAATAAAAAACACTATATTATTAAAATTTAAAAACAGAAATAAAAAAAGATATCAACAAGTGATATCTTTTTTTAGTTTACTGATTTATATTCCGCTGGAATTTAAAAATAATTTATTTGTTAATCATTCTTTTAAATCGTTATACACCGTTGCTCTTGAAACACCGAGGTATTGTGCAGTAATTTCCATTGCTTTACGCAGCGAAAGATAACCTTCATCTTGTAAACAGAGTAACAACTCGCGCCTTTGGTGTGGTTTTAATGCTCTTGGTGTGACTGAATAAGTCGCAGAAAACTCATCAATACGTTTTTTCAGCGAATCTTCCGTCACTGAACTAAAGGTTTCAATAATGTCATTACCTTCTTCAAGGGTTGCAAATTGGTTAAGTACCATTTGTAATCCTTTGATCATTGAAATATCAATATTTAAACATAACGCTGCAACATAATTGCCCTGTTTGTCTTTAATACCGATAGACGTACTTTTTGCCGTTCTTCCATCCGGAAATTGATTGGGGTAATTCGCCACAATCTGAGGGAAATCTGACGATTCAATACGTGCCATTCCTAGCTCAGTTGCTCTATCCCCTACTTTTCTACCTGATAGATTATTTTCAATGACCATAATGGTATTTTCACTATCGGTTAGATCATGAAGTACAACTTCACAAAAAGGCGATAATGTTTTACCAATGCCTTGTGCAATAAATTGTAGTTGTTCTACCAGCCACTCTTGGTCTTCTGTTTTATGTGACATAACGATCCCTGCAATAGCTAAAACGTAAATGATTTATACAATTTTAACTGATTTATTCAAATAATTAATCGTTATCTGCAGGATAATCAGATTTTGCCTGATTTAGAATAGCTTTTGCCATCCATTGAGTCATATCAATGACCTGCTGATCATCCATTTTCCAGATATCTTTCATTACCAAAAAGACTTCAGACCCATAAATTAAAGAGAAAGATTTAATCACCTTATCCCACATTTCTTCAGGATAGTGTGCTTTTAACGGTTCAATAACTTTGAGTAAAATCTCTTTACGATGACCGCGAATAAATCGTTTTTCTGCATATTCACTTGATTGCCTCTCTTTTGCCCACTGCTGTAATGAGACTTGTAATGCACCACGCAGTGCACCTTCATGTTTAAACATTTGAGGATAGGCAAGATTGAGCAATTCAGTAATGCGCTGTTGCGTATTATCTTCAGGAGTGGGGTTCCATGCAATGATCGGTGCTAAACTTGCATCAACAGTGGCACTAATTAAATCACTTTGTGTTGGAAAATAACGATATGCGGTTGCTCTCGAAACACCTGCATGTGCCGCTAATTCCGACACTGTCGGTAACATTCCTTGCTCAAAAAGTCCCAATGCTGTTGTCACCAATAATTGATGGGTTCTTTTTCGTGTACCGGACATAGCATCCGTTTCGTCATTGTCACTCATAGAAAATCCTTCGTTATTTCCACACTTTATGTGTCTAATTTATTTTAAGTCAAATACTCACAACACTTAACGTTTACTTTAGGTGATTAATCACACCTTATCGACCTCTAGAGTATAAAAATAAAAATAATGAGACAAGAGTCTCAAAACGATGTTATGATAAATGAAACTCGAGTCTCATTATGGTTATAATCTATTCGTCGATAATCATAAAAGGTAAGGGAAGGCTTATGAAACAGTATTCTGGCTCTATTTATATTGCCACAACGCTTGATACTAAAAGTGCTGAGATTTTTTATGTCAGTGATTTAATTAAAAAAGCAGGCCTTCCTGTTAAAACCGTCGATTTGACAACTAAACCCACGACACTCGCCAAAGAAGCTGATGTCACCGCAGCAGAAATCGCAAGTTTTCACCCTAATGGTAAAGACGCGGTTTTCTGTGGCGATAGAGGTAAAGCCATAGAAGCGATGTCTATCGCATTTGAACACTATTTAACTCACCAAGATGATGTCTTAGCCATTCTTGGACTAGGCGGATCGGGGGGAACGGCACTGATTACACCAGCAATGCAATCTTTGCCAATTGGTGTACCTAAATTGATGGTATCAACGATGGCGTCTGGCGATATTTCAGGCTATATCGGTGCAAGTGATATCTCAATGATGTACTCCGTCACAGATGTATCCGGCTTAAATCGCATTTCTCGCAAAGTCCTAAGAAATGCGGCGAACCAAATAGCTGGCGCTGTTTATTTTTACCAAGAAGAACATGTTGTTGATAAACCGGCTGTCGCATTAACGATGTTTGGTGTAACTACGCCTTGTGTACAACAACTTACACAAAAACTTGAAAATAATTATGACTGCCTTGTTTTTCACGCAACAGGAAGTGGCGGTAAAGCCATGGAAAAACTGGCAGACAGTCACCTACTTCATAGCGTGCTCGATCTTACAACAACAGAAGTGTGTGATTACTTGTTTGACGGTGTACTTGCTTGTGATGAAGACCGTTTTGGTGCAATCGCCCGAACCAAAACCCCTTATATAGGTTCTTGTGGCGCATTAGATATGGTGAACTTTGGTCGCCCATCGAGTGTTCCTGAGAAATATAAAGGGCGTCAATTTTATCATCACAATGCGCAAGTCACCTTGATGCGTACAACACCAGAGGAAAACCGTCAATTAGGTATCTGGATCGCTGAGAAACTCAATCAGTGTGAAGGTCCATTGCGGTTTGTATTACCACAGGGCGGTTTTTCAGCTCTGGATATTGAAGGAGCCTCTTTCTGGGATCCTCAAGCAAACCAAGCTTTTTTTGATGCATTTATAACAACATTTAAAGAGACAGAGACTCGTCAGTTAGTCATCAGTCCTTATCACATAAACTCTGCTGAGTTTACTCAGCAAATTTATGATTTACACCAGGAACTTATTTGTTAACCACGGAGAAAGAAGAATGACTCATTCACGTGAAACGTTACTAAAAAAATTCAATGAAATGATTGCACGCCATGAGCCAATTATTGGCGGTGGTGCGGGTACAGGGCTTTCAGCTAAGTGTGAAGAAGCAGGTGGTATTGACCTTATCGTTATTTATAACTCTGGTCGTTATCGTATGGCTGGCCGTGGCTCTTTAGCGGGTTTATTAGCTTATGGTAACGCCAATGAAATCGTTATGGATATGGCAAAAGAAGTATTACCTGTTGTTAAACATACACCTGTACTTGCTGGCGTTAATGGTACAGATCCTTTCTGTAACTTTGATAAATTCTTAGATGAAGTTAAAGCAACAGGCTTTGCTGGCGTACAGAATTTCCCAACGGTAGGTCTGATTGATGGTAATTTCCGCGCTAATTTAGAAGAAACAGGTATGGGTTATGGTCTTGAAGTGGATATGATCCGCAAGGCTCATGAAAAAGGTTTATTAACCACACCTTATGTCTTTAGTCGTGAAGATGCGATTGCAATGGCTGAAGCTGGCGCAGATATTATTGTACCTCATATGGGATTAACAACTGGCGGCAATATTGGGGCTGAAACGGCATTAACCTTAGCGGATTGCGTACCATTAATTAATGATTGGGCAAAAGCGGCAAAAGCAGTGCGTGCTGATGTGATTGTGCTTTGTCATGGTGGTCCAATTGCAACACCAGAAGATGCACAATATATCCTCGATAACTGCCCTGATTGCCACGGCTTCTATGGTGCAAGTTCAATGGAACGCTTACCAACAGAAGTGGCATTAACCGCAACAACCAAAGAATTTAAAAGTATTAAACGCTAATTCAAAATCATCAAGTTTGCCTAAGCGTTAATCTATATTGCCCACGTTATGTGGGCAATATTTTATGCAGATACTCTTAATCGATTAGACGAGTTTTGCAATTAATGTATTTAAATCCCCAGCTAAGAAATCAACTGGTGGAATTTCAATAACCGTATAAGCACCTGCACGTTGTTTCATACTTGCTCTTGCAGCAGACACCATAAATTGAGACGTCAATGCAGGGTTGTTAATACGCATTGAATATTCAAATAATTGATTATGTGTTTTACCCGAAACCCCTTTATGAGACATTTGCACACCATGTCCCACATCTTTTAAACTATCAACACAATCGACTTGCTTAATATGAGTTTCATCAGAAGAGAAATAGCTATCTGCTTTAATGGCTTGCTCTACTTGATTAAAATCTACTCCAGCTTCTAATTCCACGTAAACCATACGACGATGAACGCCAGTTCCTAATGGAATAGTCATTGAAAGTGCATCTTTTACACCATCAATTGCTTTAGCCGCTACGCTATGCCCCATGCTCATACCAGGCCCAAAATTAGTATAAGTGATCCCTTTTGGTGCCATAGCTAACATTAGCGTACGAATAATAGAATCAGAACCCGGATCCCAACCTGCTGAAATAACAGCGACACGGTCATGTTTTTTTGCAACTTCATCTAACTCTGTTTTTAATGCCACAATTTCACTGTGAACATCAAAACTATCTACTGTATTAATGCCTAAGCTTAAAATAGATTTAGCTAATTCTTTAATTGCACGAGTCGGTGAACATAAGAGAGCAACATCAACATTACCTAATGTTTTAATATCGTTAGTCACGGTAATATTTTGCAGTTCTTCTGGAACATTATTGATATCACGACGAACAACACCCATTAATTCAAAATCTTGAGCAGCTTGAACCGCTTCTAATGCAAATCGACCAATATTGCCATAACCGACAATCGCCACTTTTATTTTAGTATTCATTCATTCCCCTGACTTTAACGTTAATCATCTCTTAATGATAATAGTGATTAGTTATCAATGAATAAACCATATAAACATCTTTTTTGCCAGATAAACATTATTTGCACTATTACCTTATAAATAAACCTTGTAGAATCTCTTATCTTCCTACGCGTTATATTAATAATATCGATTTCACTCTGTTTTTAAGAAGGTTTTCAATGCATCAGTCTGATGTAGCGGATCGCTCGCTTTTTTCCCTTAGTTGGCCAATATTTATAGATATTTTCCTACATCTAGCCACACTATTAATTAATACTTACATGGTAAGCCACGTTTCTACGGCTTACTTAGCTGCTATGGGCGTCGGTAACCAAGTCTTTGATCTTTTTATCACTATTTTTAGCTTTATTAGTGTGGGATGTAGCGTTGTTATTGCCCAATACTTAGGCGCGGGTAAAAAAGAAAAAGCCAGCCA
>NZ_JAEHQE010000041.1:0-4164 GCF_016238545.1 Proteus sp. PR00208
TTTAAATTGTCCCTCTAAGACACGGAATCGGTGGTTACACCACATCAACCAAGCAGTAAGTAAATTAGCGATTTGCTAGTGCTTGTTAAGATTTTAATCAGGGAGGCAAGAACATGAAGGAGTGGTGCTGATAGGCAGATTCGAACTGCCGACCTCACCCTTACCAAGGGTGCGCTCTACCAACTGAGCTATATCAGCACATCTGGAGCGGGCAGCGGGAATCGAACCCGCATCATCAGCTTGGAAGGCTGAGGTAATAGCCATTATACGATGCCCGCAGAACTCGGCTACCTGACTTAAAATCAGCTTTGTATTCTACTTAAGTGTTTACTATTTGAAAACACTTAAGTTAGGAATTAATGGTGGTGGGAGAAGGATTCGAACCTTCGAAGTCTGTGACGGCAGATTTACAGTCTGCTCCCTTTGGCCGCTTGGGTATCCCACCAAACCTAATTTTTAATGGTGCCGGCACCAAGAGTCGAACTCGGGACCTACTGATTACAAGTCAGTTGCTCTACCAACTGAGCTATGCCGGCTAAGTGGTGCGCATTCTAGGAGGACTTTCATCATGATGCAACAAAAAAATTGCGATATTTGTTCTTTTGCTTAGATTTTGTTCATTTTTGATTGAATTGTTGATTTTTTAGGAAAAAAACGACCAAAATGCCAACAAAAATTCATAATAGATTAGCAAGCTAATTTATCTATCCAGCCCCAAATTTATTAACCATCAATAAATTTTTAGAAAAAAGATTGATTGCACCCTTGTTAGTCTACGCTAAAAAATTATTTTCATGACTATTTTTTATACTTTTTTTACAGATTTATTCAGTTCGTGTCAAAAAAAGTAGAAAAAATTTAAAAAATATCTACGCCTAAGAGTCATCACTCGTTATGATGCTGTTTATTTTTTATCGGATACGGGTGTTTTAAACAGCCTGTCCAACCTGCGAATACTAGGCAGATGTTGGCTTATGAATAACAAAGAACGCTTTATAACCCCTTATTTAGAATTTGACAGAAAGCACTGGGCAACGTTAAGAGATTCCGTTCCTTTAACGTTAACCGAAAAAGAGATTGCTGATTTAAAAGGGATTAACGAAGAAATTTCTATTGATGATGTAATTGAGATTTATCTTCCTCTTTCAAGATTACTCAATTTTTACATAAGTTCTAACTTACGTCGTCAAGCCGTCTTAGAGCAGTTTCTTGGAACAAGAAGCGCCAAAATCCCCTACATTATTGGTATAGCGGGTAGCGTTGCTGTTGGCAAAAGTACCACAGCTCGTTTGCTACAAGCACTTTTAACCCGTTGGCCAGAACATCGTAAAGTTGATTTAATTACTACTGACGGCTTTCTTTTACCTAATGCAGAGTTAAAGAAACGCGGAATAATGAAAAAAAAAGGATTTCCCGAATCCTATGATATGCATAGTCTTGTCTCCTTCGTTTCTGATATAAAATCAGGCAAGAAACAAGTAACAGCCCCTGTCTATTCTCATTTAGTGTATGACATCATTCCAGATAAAAAACAGGTTATTGAACAACCTGATATTTTGATCCTTGAAGGATTGAATGTATTACAGAGCAATCAGGATTATCCTCATGACCCACATAATGTTTTCGTATCAGATTATGTAGATTTCTCCATTTATGTTGATGCTGAAGAAGAATTACTAAAACACTGGTATATCAGTCGCTTTTTAAAATTTAGAGAAGGTGCGTTTACTGATCCTGAATCGTATTTTAATAATTACTCTAAATTAAGCAGAGAAGAGTCTATTGAAATAGCGTCTTCAATTTGGCAAGAAATTAATGGTTTGAATTTGAAACAAAACATTCTGCCTACGAAAGAAAGAGCGAGTCTTATTCTAACCAAAGGCCAAAATCATACGATCACCAATGTTAGATTACGTAAATAAATCTAAACAATTATCAGTGTTTTATCTACGTATTATTATGTTTTAGTTATTAAAAAATAGTATTGAGAAATAAAAAGCTTTCCAGTTTAGGAAAGCTTTTTATTTTTAGATGTTCGATGCAATTTAAGGTATTACGACGCACTTCTCAGTGAAATCTCACCACCTATATAAGGTATGATTTTCCCATCTTGTTCTAAAAGTAGAGCACCTTGATCATTGATACCTTTGGCAATACCAAAGATCTCTTTTTCACCAATAATAAGCTTCACTCGGCGATCCATAAAATTATCTAAACGTTTCCAACGCTCGATAAACACAGATAACCCTTGTTTTTCAAATTGAACAAATGCATCTCTTAATGCATTTGTAATTTCACAAGCAAGTTCATTTCTGTCAATTTTAATACCAACTTGCTCTAAATTAATCCATTGTTGGTTAATGGCTTCATTTTGATTTTTACTCATCGCGATATTGATACCAATACCTGTGACAATATGAGCAACATCACCTGTTTTTCCTGTTAGCTCAACAAGAATGCCTGAAAGCTTTTTATCATTTAAATAGAGATCGTTAGGCCATTTAACTTTAACACCATCTGCGCCAAGTTTTTGCAAAACTTCAGCCATAATAACACCGACAACTAAACTCAATCCTATTGCAGCAGCAGGTCCTTGATCGAGTTTCCAATACATACTCAAGTATAAATTTCGACCAAAAGGCGAGATCCATTGACGCCCTCTTCTACCTCGTCCAGCAGACTGATATTCAGCAATACAGACATCACCCGATTTTAATTCGCTAATACGTTGGATTAAGTATTGGTTTGTAGAATCTATAACAGGAATAACTCTTGCAGGTTCACCGTTGATGTTCTTGTTTACACTATTCACATTTAACAAATTCATAGGGGCATCTAGTTGATAGCCTTTTCCTGCGACAGTTTGAACATCAATACCCCAACTGCGTAATGTCTGAATATGCTTATTAATGCCTGCGCGTGTCATTCCTAAGCTTTCGCCTAGTTGCTCCCCTGAATGGATATTTCCGTCAGCAAGGAGCTCAATTAATAATAAAGGAGTAGGTGTTTCTTTCATGAAATAGCATCCACTGCATTGATTTCGCCATGTTGACCAATAAAGCGAACTTCTGGCTCTAATTGTACGCCGAAGCGCTCGAAGACTTTTTGGCGTATATATGCCGCTAAATTAACAATGTCTTTGCCTGTAGCTAAACCGTCTTTGTTGATGAGAACAAGTGCTTGCTTCATATGAACAGCCGCACCACCAATCTGATGGCCTTTAAGGCCACATTGATCAATTAGCCAACCCGCAGCAAGTTTTACACCATCTTGTTGAACATATTGAGGACAGAAGGGATATTCTGCTTTTAAATGTTGTGCAATACGAATATCAACAATTGGATTCTTGAAAAAGCTGCCTGCATTGCCTGTTATGGTAGGATCGGGTAGTTTACTCGTTCTCATAGCGCACACAGATCCAAACACATCTTTTGGCGTTACCGTTTCTAATGATAATTTTGATAGATCACCATAGGTAAGGATAGGCTCCCATTTTTTACTAAGCTGTAAGCCAACAGCAATAATCGCAAAGCCTTGCTGGTAATGATGTTTAAAAATACTATCACGATAACCAAATTGGCACGCTTCATTTGTCAATCGACTAACATGCCCAGTACTTAATTCAATAATATCCACATAAGCACAAATATCTTTTAATTCTTTGCCATAAGCGCCGATATTTTGTATTGGTGCTGAGCCCACATTTCCTGGGATCAGCGCTAAATTTTCCAGTCCATAGATATTTTTTTCTAACAGATATTCAATAAGTGCATGCCAGTTTTCGCCGGCACCAACATGGACAGACCAATATTGTTCATCCTCAGTAATTTCAATACCAGCAATACAGTTGCGAATAACAATACCATTAAAATCTTCTGTAAATAATACGTTGCTACCGCCACCTAGAATAAGAGTTGGCAATTTCTGCTCATGGGCATTTTGCCAATATGTACAAAGCTCATCTTTATTATTTGCAGTTTTTATTTGGTGAGCTTTTGCTCTCAAACCAAATGTATTAAATGCTTGCAATGAAACCGATTCTTTCATGAAAGTCTACCTCATTTAGCTGATGGCTTAGTTTAACAGCCAAGCATCGTCGAGGATAGCAAAGTGATAGGTGATTAGTTTGGAGATATTACATCTGCATTTCAGATGTCTTAGAAT
>NZ_JAEHQE010000042.1:0-3096 GCF_016238545.1 Proteus sp. PR00208
GCCTTATTAACGGTGATTGGTGCCAATAAATTGGCGAAAGCCACCGCACTAGGCACCACCTTAAAAATCACCCAAATGGCTGTGGGTGACGGTGGTGGAACGTTACCAACACCCGATACACAACAAACTAAACTTGTCGGTGAGAAACGACGCGCGGGATTAAATACCTTATTTGTTGATCCGAAAAACGACAGTCAGATTATTGCTGAACAAGTGATCCCTGAAAACGAGGGCGGTTACTGGATACGTGAGATTGGTTTGTTTGATGATGAAGGCAGTTTAATTGCCGTAGGTAATTGCCCCGAAACCTATAAGCCACAATTACAAGAGGGAAGCGGACGAACACAGACTATCCGCATGATATTAACCGTTAGTCATACCGAATCCGTTGAGTTAAAGGTTGACCCCTCGGTGATATTGGCGACTCGTGAATTTGTCAATGACGCCATTGAAACAGCATCAAAATCTATTTTAGATACTGTTAAAAAAGAGTATGCAACAACAGAAGAAGTCAAAAAGAAATTTGATAATAGTAATGTTGTACATGAAAAAGGGGCATCAAAAGAAAAAGTTATTAGTCAAAAGGGAGTGACCGACTTATTTCAACCTAAAGGGAGCTACCCAACAAATACAGAATTGAGTGTGGAACTCAATAAAAAAATAGACAAATCAAATATATATCAACAGTTAGGCAATGATGTAAATAAGGTGCCTAGCCTTGATTTAGTAACAAAAGAGTTAGGTAAAAAACAAACATCCGGTAACTATGCAGATAAATCATCAAGTTTGTGGCAGTTATTTATGTCTCCTGTTATGTCTCGTGAAGTAATTGGATCTACATCTCAAGATGAAAGCAGTAAGCTACAATTACTGTCATACAATAATTCAAGTCCATCTATACGAAAAACACTAAATGGAAAGTATGTCGATTATCGTTTTCCGGAGAATGGTGGAACAATTGCATTAAATGGTGATAGTTACACAACAGCTCAATCTGATAATAAATATGCAGATAAAACATCAAAAAATAAGCAGTTATTTCTTTCTGGGGTTGGTGTAGTTGGTGATGTTTCAGTAACGTTCAGGGATAACTCTGTTGATTTAATTGTTAGTAATACCGTTGTTTTATTTAAAACTAAAATAGGTGATAACAATTATGAGATAGCACTACCCGCAAAAAATGGCACGTTAGCCATGATCGGTGACAGTTACACAACTAGTCAATCAGATAGTAGATACCCATTAAAAAATGATATTTATTCTAAATCATCATCTGATGATAGGTATCAACAAAAAGGTAATTATGCTGACAAGTCATCTCAAAATACTCAATATTTTAGTGGTTCAATAGAATCAACTCTATCCATTGCATCAGTAATACCTAATAAGGCGGGTGTATCGTTAGATGCAACTAGTGGCTTACCATTAATTAAAGCGAGAAATACTGCAGAAGAAGGTTGGTATCATTTAAGGTTGCCAGTAAAAACAGGAACTATTGCACTATTAAATGATATTGAGGACTCTAATAATATCCCAGTTGGTTCTCTTATCCCTTGGTCATTATCCACTGCACCTACCGGTTATCTAATTTGTCAGGGGCAGACATTTAATAAAACAACATATCCGAAATTAGCTATCGCCTACCCATCGGGACGATTACCTGATTTGCGGGGTAATGTTATTCGTGGATTAGATGCTGGGCGCGGTATTGATCTAGGGCGTCAAATCTTATCGGAGCAAATGGGGAATAGTTTATTAAGTGCCCGTGGTGTTAATGATTCTCCAGAGGGCGGATTTGAGCTTAAATTAAGATTCGGCTCTGTTGGTACGAATAATCAAGGTCAAAATGAAATTTACCAGCAAAAAGAAGGCGCTAACGGCAACGAAACCCGTATGCGTAACATTGCATTTTTATACATAGTGAGAGCAGCATAATGAGTAAATATAATTTAGATATCCAAAATGGAAAGATAGGTAGTAATGGTTTAGCTGATGTTGCAGGATGGGTTAAATGTTATTTGGCTCACCCAATCACGAATGAATATATGGGTGCCACAATGGAAAATGTTATGTTTGATGTTTCGTTGTCAGCAGGTGCTTATTTAGATGAACCGTTATTACCCAATAAAGAAAATCAAGCTGTTCGGCGCACAAAAGATGGTACTTCGTGGGAGATTGTTGACGATTATCGTGATTTAGTTGCTTATAATACGAAAACAAAACAACCCATTATGATTGATTTCATTGGTTCGTTACCTGAAACGCTAACACTGTTAAAACCCGATAGTGAATTTGATTTATGGAATGGTAAAAATTGGGTTGCAGATGAACAAGCTATTAAAAAATCGCAAATTAATTTGGCAACAAAGCAAAAAGAAACGTTGTCGATAGAGGCGGAAGCTCGCATTGTTCAACTAGAACGTAAAGTTCGGTTAGAATTGGCGACGGATGAAGATAAAGTGTTGTTGACTGAGTGGGAAATTTATACCGTTAAACTTGGTGATGTAAACCCAGAACTAGCCCCTGATATTGAATTTCCACAAAAGCCAGAGTAACCCTTGTATCACCCCTCAAACAATCCCGCTTTCGTGCAATTTAACCGCTAATTTTTCATGCTACACGGACACAGTTATAGGAGTCCGTGAGCATGGCACAAGATTATCATCACGGTGTGCGCGTTATTGAAATTAACGAAGGCACCCGCCCCATTCGCACTATCAGTACCGCTATTGTTGGCGTGGTTTGCACCGCTGATGATGCGGACGAAAAGACCTTTCCACTAAATAAACCCGTTTTACTGACCGATGTATCACAGGCTATCGGTAAAGCAGGGAAAACCGGCACCTTAGCCAGCACCTTAAAAGCCATTTCTGATCAAGCTAAACCCATCACCATTGTGGTGCGTGTAGAGCAAGGTGAAAGTGAAGCAGAAACCACCACCAATATTATTGGTGGCACTACCGAAGAAGGGCTAAAAACAGGATTACAAGCGCTGTTAGCCTCTCAAGCCCAACACGGTATTAAGCCTCGCATTATTGGCGTGCCCGGTCACGATACATTAGCGGTTGCCAATGAGATTGCGGTGATTTGTCAAAA
>NZ_JAEHQE010000043.1:0-2813 GCF_016238545.1 Proteus sp. PR00208
GCGCAACAGTCCACCCAATTGGGTGGGCATGTTAGCCACAATACGAAAGGCTATCACATGATGCTGTTACGTCTTGCGACAGATAAAAAAGAGCTAAAACATTTTCAGTCACGCGAACGCAAAGAAGCTTATAAGCGCAAGATATTAGCCAATTATCAGCCGTGGGTTGATGGGGCGCTGTCCGGCGGTAGCGGTGTGCAAGATGATGTCTTAATGACGATTTTGTTGTGGAAAATTGATGCGGGTGATTATGAGGGCGCGTTAGATATTGCCGTTTATGCATTAGCTAACCGTTTAGTGATCCCCGGTGTAAACCGCACTACGGGCACCGTGATTGCCGAAGAAATTGCCGATTCGGCAATGCGAGCGTATGCCGTGAAATCACCGGTATCTTTAGCAACGTTAGAGCGTACACGCGCCTTGACCGATGATGAAGATATGCCCGATGAAGTGAGAGCAAAACTCTACAAAATCTTAGGGTTAGTGCTACGCGATAATAATCGCCCACAAGAAAGCTACTGCGTATTAAGCCGAGCCTTAGAGTTAAATATTAATGTCGGAATAAAAACCGAATTAAAACAACTCGACAAAGTGCTCAAAGCCCAGCGTGACGCTGAAAAAGTATTGTGACACCACGTCAGGGCGGCACGGAAAAAGCAATTTGCTTTCTTTCGTCCACCGCCCACCTATTTTAAGGTTTTCTTATGGATTATGTTTCTGCTAACCCTGTGCCACAAAAAGACGAAACCATTAAAAATAATGGTTTTTTCCCTGATATTCAAACTCGTGATTTTCAATTGCAAACACGTGTCGATGGCACGGTGACACCGGAACGACTGAAAAGCACGTTACTGAACGCCATGATTGAAGTAAATCGCGAGTTGTATCAGTGGCGCATCGGTCAATCTGCGAAAACATTAAAAGACGTGCCCGCTGAACAGATTAACGGTGAAAGTGAACTGATGATTTTATATCAGCGTGCGGTGTTCTGTTTTGCAAAAGCCAGTTTAATCGAACGTTATCGCGATATTGATACTACCGCACAAGGTAATAAAAAAGCTGACACCATGACGCCAATAATTGATGAAGTGTGGCGTGATGGTCAATGGGCTTTACAACGTATCAAAGGGGAAACCCATAACACGGTGGAGCTTATCTAATGCGGATTTACACCCAACAAGGGGATACCGTAGATGATATTTGTTGGCGTTACTTTGGTCAGTCATCCGGCATGATTGAACAAGTATTAGAAGCTAATCCGGGGCTTGTTGAATTAGGGGCAATATTACCCACAGGCACAGCGATTGAGTTACCGGACACGCTACAACAACACAGCACCACACCGATTTTACAACTTTGGGATTAACCCCTTTAAGGGGGAAGGTATGAAGAAGATGCCCTATAAAGATCCAAGTAATATTAACTGGTTTACCGCCTTATTAATTGCCGGAATGGCGGTTTTTGGTGGTATTGCCAGTTATGCAAATAAAATAGTGAAAGGGGAGCCGTTCCGCTTTGCCATTTTACTTGCACAAATCGTTGTCTCTATGTTTTCAGGGGCATTGATTTTATTCGGTGCAAGTTATTTTCAGTGGCAACCAGAAATTGCCGGTGGTATAGCGGGCATGGCGGGCTGGATGGGATCAGCATTTATTAGCGCAGTCGGAAAGTTATTCTTAAGGAAGGTTGCCGGTGAGTAAATTTACATTGAGTCAGCGCAGTAAAAATAATCTTGTTGGCGTTAACCCGCTGTTAGTGAAAATTGCTTATCGTGCATTAGAAATTTCACCGGTTGATTTTGCAGTAATTGAAGGTGTTCGCACACTTGAAAAGCAAAAAGAAAACGTTAAAAAAGGCGTTTCAAAAACATTAAACAGCCGTCATTTAACAGGCGATGCGATTGATATTTTACCCTCTGCGATTAAACCGGGGATGGAATGGCAACCGTATTTTTTTGAACCCGTATTAATGGCATTCAAACAAGCCGCAGATGAAGAAGGGGTAACATTGCGTTTTGGTAAAAACTGGAAAAGTGATCCCAGTTTACCCGTTGAAACCCGCTTTCCTGACTATCCTCATATTGAGATCCCACGATGAAAAGGAACATACTACTTATTATTGTGGCGGGTGTGATGGGCTTGCTACTGATATTTAAGTTTGATGCCTTGCTCACTGAAAATAGCCAGCTTAAGGGTGACAACCTCGCCCTTAAACAAAATGTTATCAGTCATCAAGACGCTATTGAACGCTATCAGAAAGAACTTACCCGTTTATCAGAACTGGATAAACAACACACAAAGGCGCTAACCGATGCAAAAAATGATATTAGCCAGCTTAATGATGAGTTGCGCAATAATACTAAGCGGGTGTACATCAAAGCCGATTGCCCCGACCCCGATAATCACACCGCCGCCACCGCCGGCATGGGTAATGCAACCACCGCACGACTTACCAAAACAGCTCAACAAGATTATTTACGTCTCCTCGAAATGATGGCGGAGAATAAGGCACAAACGGAATATTTGATTGATTATACAAATCGATTATTGCAATACATCAATGAGTTAAACCATGAAAAAGCCTGCAAACCTGCGTGATACCTTAATTAAAAAGGTCGCTTATTTAGGCGAAAATCCCGATAGGCTCTACACCTTTATTGATGGTGGGGCGATTGTGGCAACGGGTGCAAGCAGTCAATCTTATGAGTATCAATACAATCTCAATATTATTATTGATGATTATCCCGGTGACCAAGATGTGTTAATGGCGGTGATCATTGGTTGGATTGAACAACATCAACCTGATATTTTCCT
>NZ_JAEHQE010000044.1:0-2748 GCF_016238545.1 Proteus sp. PR00208
CATGACAGCAAATGATAAAGGTGTCTCCCTCTCTTTTGACCCTCAAGTCGCGGGCATTGCTGCGGTGCATCATTACGGTTTAAAAGAGCGAGTGCGGGGCAAGTCATTAGAAATTCAATACCCTGAAAGAAAGCTATTAGGCTTTTCACCGGCAGATATTAAACATATTGAAAATCAATTACTGGAATTCCTTTCCCGTTAATTGTCCTGTCTTTGAAACAATCCCAACCTCGTGCGTTTTTTTATTTCCCGTTGCACATTGCGGGTATGAATATCGCAGAGCTTATCCGAAAAATACAAAACTTGATCCGTACTGGCGTTGTGATTGATGTCAGTGCGGAAAAAGGGTGTCGAGTTAAAACGGGCGACAATGAAACCGACTGGCGCCCGTGGCTTACTGCGCGTGCCGGAAAATCGCGTTCATGGTGGGCGCCGAGTATCGGCGAACAAGTGTTATTGCTGTCAATCGGTGGTGACTTAACCACCTCGTTTGTATTACCGGCAATATTTAGTGATGATTTTTCAGAGCCGTCAAACTCATTAACCGCCCATCGTCATGAGTATGAAGACGGTGCCGTGATTGAATATGAACCCGCAACCGGGGCGCTAACGGTTACAGGAATTAAAACTGCCGTGATTGAAGCCAGCGAGTCGGTCACGGTCACATCACCCGAGATTACGTGCGTAGCAACAAGCAAAATTACCCTTGATACCCCTACCGTTATTTGTACCAACAACTTAACCACGGGATCACTGACGGTGCAAAAAGGCGGCACAATGACCGGCGATATTACCCATGTTGGCGGACAAATGTCCTCTAATGGCGTGGTGGTTTCAGCCCATACTCACGGTGGTGTGCGTACAGGTGATGGTAATACAGGACAGCCGCAATGAACTATCTCGGTATGAACAGCCAAACCGGTGAACGTATTACCGATATTGAGCACGTTCGCCAGTCGGTGAGAGATATTTTTAACACCCCCATTGGTAGCCGATTGATGCGCCGTGAATATGGCAGTTTGCTTGCCGATTTAATTGACGGCCCGGTTAACGCCAAGATGCGACTGCAATTAATGTCGGCGTGTTACACCGCGGTTTATCGTTGGGAGCCACGTATTGTGATGACTGCCATTGATATTCATAGCCAACAGGAACAGGTGATTGTCGATATCACCGGCTATTACGCCCATAACCAACAACCGATTAATTTCTCTCTACCGGTGACATAATGCCAACGATTAACTTAAGTCAATTAACACCGCCCGATGTGATTGAGTCGTTAGATGCAGAACAATTATTACGTGAACGTAAAACAGCATTGATTGCCTCGATGCCAACGCATTTACGTGATGCGGTGGCTAACACGTTATCGTTAGAGTCTGAACCACTGACGAAGCTGTTAGAAGAAAACGTCTATCGTGAATTGCTATTACGCCAACGTATTAATGAGTCGGCACGTGCAGTTATGGTGGCGTATGCGAAAGGGGCAGATTTAGATCAGTTAGCCGCGAATTATAATTTATCGCGTTTAGTGTTACGTCCCGCCAATAACCAGACTATTCCGCCCACACCGGCGATTTTAGAGTCTGACGATGATTTGCGTTTACGCATTCCCGCCGCTTTTGAGGGGTTAAGTGTTGCGGGGCCGGTGGGCAGTTATGAATTTCATGCCCGTAGTGCCGATGGTCGGGTGTCTGATGTGTCCGCGATCAGTCCAACACCGGCAAACGTCACTATTTCCGTGTTATCTCGTGAGGGTGACGGTACTGCATCGGAAGAGTTACTGCGCATTGTTGAACATGCGTTAAACGATGAAGATGTGCGACCGGTTGCTGACCGAATCAAAGTACAATCCGCAAAAATTATCCCTTATCAAATTGATGCGACGTTATTTCTCTTTCCGGGACCCGAATCGGAGCCGATACGCAAAGAAGCAAATCAACGTCTGACGCAATACATTACAGAGCAACACCGCTTAGGGCGTGATATTCGCCTGTCAGCGATTTATGCCGCATTGCATGTGGAAGGTGTGCAACGTGTGGAATTAAAACAGCCCGCAAAAGATGTGGTGCTGGATAAAACGCAAGCCTCGTATTGCATCCAAAGTACCTTGACCCTTGGTGGCTCGGATGAATAGCTTGTTACCGTCAGGCAGTAGCCCATTAGAAAAGGCGGCCGCTATTGCTTGTCAATCCTTGCAAACCTTGCCCGTGCCATTGCGCCAATTATGGAATGCCAGCACATGCCCCGTTGATTTACTGCCGTATCTTGCGTGGGCCTGGTCGGTTGATCGATGGGATGAAAACTGGTCGGAGCCTGTTAAGCGCCAAGTAGTACGGGATTCGATGTTTATTCACCGGCACAAGGGCACCATTGGCGCACTTAAGCGTGTAGTTGAGCCGTTAGGTTACATCATCAAAGTCACGGAGTGGTGGCAAACCGACGATCCACCGGGCACATTTCGTCTTGATGTTGGCGTGCAAGAAAACGGTATTACCCAAGAAATCTATGACGAATTAGAGCGTTTGATTGCCGATGCACGCCCTGTTAGTCGGCATCTCTTAGGGTTATCCATCAATCTTGATTCGCAAGGTGAGTTTTATCTTTCTGCCGCGACTTTTAGCGGTGATGAGTTAACCGTTTACCCCTATTTTGCAGAAGAAATTACCGTGTCTGGTGCGCCATTAACGGCGGTCGGAGTACACATTATTGATAAAGTTGAGGTCGCACATGAGCGCTAAATTTTTC
>NZ_JAEHQE010000045.1:0-2748 GCF_016238545.1 Proteus sp. PR00208
AATGTCAGCAAACGATAAAGGTGTCACCCTCTCTTTTGCCCCTCAAGTTGCGGGCATTGCTGCGGTGCATCATTACGGTTTGAAAGAGCGTGTGCGGGGCAAGTCATTAGAAATTCAATACCCTGAAAGAAAGCTATTAGGCTTTTCACCGGTAGATATTAAACATATCGAAAATCAATTACTGGAATTCCTTTCCCGTTAATTGTCCTGTCTTTGAAACAATCCCGACCCCGTGCGTTTTTTTATTTCCCGTTGCACATTGCGGGTATGAATATCGCAGAACTTATCCGAAAAATACAAAACCTGATCCGCACTGGCGTTGTGATTGATGTCAGCGCAGAAAAAGGGTGTCGAGTTAAAACGGGCGACAATGAAACCGACTGGCGTCCGTGGCTTACTGCACGTGCCGGTAACTCTCGATCATGGTGGGCGCCCAGTGTTGGCGAACAAGTGTTATTGCTGTCAATCGGTGGCGATTTAACCACCTCGTTTGTGTTACCGGCAATATTTAGTGACGATTTTTCAGAGCCATCAACCTCATTAACCGCCCACCGTCATGAGTATGAAGACGGTGCAGTAATTGAATATGAACCAGCAACCGGGGAGCTAATAGTCACGGGAATTAAAACTGCCGTGATTGAAGCCAGCGAGTCGGTCGCGGTCACATCACCCGACATTACGTGTGTAGCGACAAGTAAAATTACCTTAGATACCCCTACCGTTATTTGTACCAACAACTTAACCACGGGATCACTGACGGTACAAAAAGGCGGCACGATGACTGGCGATATTACCCATGTTGGTGGGCAAATGTCCTCTAATGGTGTGGTGGTTTCAACTCATACCCACGGTGGCGTGCGCACCGGTGATGGCAATACGGGGCAACCGCAATGAACTATCTCGGCATGAATGCACAAACCGGTGAACGTATTACCGATATTGAGCACGTTCGCCAGTCGGTGAAAGATATTTTTAATACACCCATTGGTAGCCGATTGATGCGCCGTGAATATGGCAGTTTGCTTGCCGATTTAATTGACGGCCCTGTTAACGCCAAGATGCGACTGCAATTAATGTCGGCATGTTACACCGCGGTTTATCGTTGGGAACCACGCATTGTGATGACCGCCATTGATATTCATAGCAAACGCGAACAGGTGATTGTCGATATCACCGGCTATTACGCCCATAACCAACAACCGATTAACTTCTCTCTACCGGTGACATAATGCCAACGATTAATTTAAGCCAATTAACACCGCCTGATGTGATTGAGTCGTTAGATGCAGAACAACTCTTACGTGAACGCAAAACGGCGTTGATTGCCTCGATGCCAGTCCATTTACGTGATGCGGTTGCTAACACGTTATCGTTAGAGTCTGAACCGCTGACCAAGCTGTTAGAAGAAAACGTCTATCGTGAGTTGTTATTACGCCAACGAATTAATGAGTCTGCACGCGCGGTGATGGTGGCGTATGCGAAAGGGGCGGATTTAGATCAGTTAGCGGCGAATTATAATTTATCGCGTTTAGTGTTACGCCCCGCCAATAACAAAACTATTCCGCCCACACCAGCGATTTTAGAGTCTGACGATGATTTGCGTTTACGCATTCCCGCCGCGTTTGAGGGGCTAAGTGTTGCGGGGCCGGTGGGCAGTTATGAATTTCATGCCCGTAGTGCAGATGGTCGGGTGTCCGATGTGTCGGCAATCAGTCCAACACCGGCAAATGTCACTATTTCCGTGTTATCTCGTGAGGGTGACGGCACCGCATCCGAAGAATTACTGCGCATTGTTGAGCATGCGTTAAACGATGAAGATGTGCGACCGGTTGCTGACCGCATCAAAGTACAATCTGCCAAAATTATTCCTTATCAAATTGATGCGACGTTATTTCTTTTTCCGGGGCCTGAGTCGGAGCCAATACGCAAAGAAGCCAATCAACGGCTGACACAATACATCACAGAACAACACCGCTTAGGGCGTGATATTCGCTTGTCGGCGATTTATGCCGCGTTGCATGTGGAAGGCGTGCAACGTGTGGAATTAAAACAACCCACTAAAGACGTAGTGCTGGATAAAACTCAAGCCTCGTATTGCACCCAAAGTACATTAACCATTGGTGGCTCGGATGAATAGCTTATTACCGTCAGGCAGTAGCCCATTAGAAAAGGCAGCCACCATTGCCTGCCAATCCTTGCAAACCTTGCCCGTGCCTTTACGCCAATTATGGAATGTCAGCACATGCCCAGTTGATTTATTACCGTACCTTGCATGGGCCTGGTCAGTGGATCGATGGGATGAAAACTGGTCTGAATCTATTAAGCGCCAAGTGGTACGAGATTCGATGTTTATTCATCGCCATAAGGGCACCATTGGCGCACTTAAGCGTGTGGTTGAGCCGTTAGGTTACATCATCAAAGTCACTGAATGGTGGCAAACCGACGATCCGCCGGGCACATTTCGCCTTGATGTGGGTGTGCAAGAAAACGGTATTACCCAAGAAATCTATGACGAATTAGAACGTTTGATTGCCGATGCACGCCCCGTCAGTCGACACCTCTTGGGGTTATCTATCAACCTTGATTCACAAGGTGATTTTTATCTCTCTGCCGCAACGTTTAGCGGTGATGAATTAACGGTTTACCCCTATTTTGCAGAAGAAATTACCGTATCTGGTGCGCCATTAACGGCGGTCGGAGTACACATTATTGATAAAATTGAGGTCGCACATGAGCGCTAAATTTTTT
>NZ_JAEHQE010000046.1:0-2570 GCF_016238545.1 Proteus sp. PR00208
GGGTGACTGCGTACCTTTTGTATAATGGGTCAGCGACTTATATTCTGTAGCAAGGTTAACCGAATAGGGGAGCCGTAGGGAAACCGAGTCTTAACTGGGCGAATGAGTTGCAGGGTATAGACCCGAAACCCGGTGATCTATCCATGGGCAGGTTGAAGGTTGGGTAACACTAACTGGAGGACCGAACCGACTAATGTTGAAAAATTAGCGGATGACTTGTGGATGGGGGTGAAAGGCCAATCAAACCGGGAGATAGCTGGTTCTCCCCGAAAGCTATTTAGGTAGCGCCTCGTGAATTCATCTTCGGGGGTAGAGCACTGTTTCGACTAGGGGGTCATCCCGACTTACCAACTCGATGCAAACTGCGAATACCGAAGAATGTTATCACGGGAGACACACGGCGGGTGCTAACGTCCGTCGTGAAGAGGGAAACAACCCAGACCGCCAGCTAAGGTCCCAAAGTCATGGTTAAGTGGGAAACGAAGTGGGAAGGCTCAGACAGCCAGGATGTTGGCTTAGAAGCAGCCATCATTTAAAGAAAGCGTAATAGCTCACTGGTCGAGTCGGCCCGCGCGGAAGATGTAACGGGGCTAAACCATGCACCGAAGCTGCGGCAGCGACACTTAGGTGTTGTTGGGTAGGGGAGCGTTCTGTAAGCCTGCGAAGGTGTACTGTGAGGTATGCTGGAGGTATCAGAAGTGCGAATGCTGACATAAGTAACGATAATGCGGGTGAAAAACCCGCACGCCGGAAGACCAAGGGTTCCTGTCCAACGTTAATCGGGGCAGGGTGAGTCGACCCCTAAGGCGAGGCTGAAAAGCGTAGTCGATGGGAAACGGGTTAATATTCCCGTACTGGTGGTAACTGCGATGGGGGAACGGAGAAGGCTAGGTTGTCCGGGCGACGGTCGTCCCGGTTCAAGCATGTAGGCAGAGTGATTAGGCAAATCCGGTCACTTAATGCTGAGGTGTGATGACGAGCCACTAAGGTGGTGAAGCAATTGATGCCCTGCTTCCAGGAAAAGCCTCTAAGCTTCAGGTTACCAACAATCGTACCCCAAACCGACACAGGTGGTCAGGTAGAGAATACTCAGGCGCTTGAGAGAACTCGGGTGAAGGAACTAGGCAAAATGGTGCCGTAACTTCGGGAGAAGGCACGCTGGCGGTAAGTGAAGTCCCTCGCGGACGGAGCCGAAGCCAGTCGAAGATACCAGCTGGCTGCAACTGTTTATTAAAAACACAGCACTGTGCAAACACGAAAGTGGACGTATACGGTGTGACGCCTGCCCGGTGCTGGAAGGTTAATTGATGGGGTTATCCTTAGGGAGAAGCTCTTGATCGAAGCCCCAGTAAACGGCGGCCGTAACTATAACGGTCCTAAGGTAGCGAAATTCCTTGTCGGGTAAGTTCCGACCTGCACGAATGGCGTAATGATGGCCAGGCTGTCTCCACCCGAGACTCAGTGAAATTGAACTCGCTGTGAAGATGCAGTGTACCCGCGGCAAGACGGAAAGACCCCGTGAACCTTTACTATAGCTTGACACTGAACATTGAGCCTTGATGTGTAGGATAGGTGGGAGACTAAGAAGTGTGGACGCCAGTCTGCATGGAGTCAACCTTGAAATACCACCCTTTAACGTTTGATGTTCTAACCTAGGCCCGTAATCCGGGTCGGGGACCGTGTCTGGTGGGTAGTTTGACTGGGGCGGTCTCCTCCTAAAGAGTAACGGAGGAGCACGAAGGTTGGCTAAGCATGGTCGGACATCATGCGGTTAGTGCAAAGGCATAAGCCAGCTTGACTGTGAGAGTGACGGCTCGAGCAGGTACGAAAGTAGGTCTTAGTGATCCGGTGGTTCTGAATGGAAGGGCCATCGCTCAACGGATAAAAGGTACTCCGGGGATAACAGGCTGATACCGCCCAAGAGTTCATATCGACGGCGGTGTTTGGCACCTCGATGTCGGCTCATCACATCCTGGGGCTGAAGTAGGTCCCAAGGGTATGGCTGTTCGCCATTTAAAGTGGTACGCGAGCTGGGTTTAGAACGTCGTGAGACAGTTCGGTCCCTATCTGCCGTGGGCGTTGGAAGATTGAGAGGGGTTGCTCCTAGTACGAGAGGACCGGAGTGAACGCACCACTGGTGTTCGGGTTGTCATGCCAATGGCATTGCCCGGTAGCTAAGTGCGGAAGAGATAACCGCTGAAAGCATCTAAGCGGGAAACTTGCCTCGAGATGAGTCTTCCCTGTCACCTAGAGTGACCTAAAGGAACGTTTAAGACTAAGACGTTGATAGGCTGGGTGTGTAAGCGTAGCGATACGTTGAGCTAACCAGTACTAATGAACCGTGAGGCTTAACCTGACAACACCGAAGGTGTTTTGTCTGAGAGACTAACATCGATGAAGTAAGCTTGTTTAAGATTGAATATTGCTGGTTACTGAAAAAGAAACAACAGTAACGGGTAATAAACCGAATTTGCTTGGCGGCCATAGCGCAGCGGACCCACCTGAATCCATGCCGAACTCAGAAGTGAAACGTTGTAGCGCCGATGGTAGTGTGGGGTCTCCCCATGTGA
>NZ_JAEHQE010000047.1:0-2128 GCF_016238545.1 Proteus sp. PR00208
CTGATCACTGATTCGCTTCATTCCCCTTGTGCCATTCCTCAAACAAGCCTTATCCATTGTTTAACGCCCCTTTTAACCGACAACATACAGACCAACGAATAAACGGCAGTCTGGAGTAGTGCATGTCGAAGAAATCAAAACCGGTTCGTCTTTGTGTTGAAGGGGCGACAACGGACGGGCGTCGAGTTGACCGCGAGTGGTTAACCCAAATTGCGAAAAACTTTGATCCCGCGGTTTATGGTGCGCGAGTTAATATCGATCACTATAACTATTCATGGGCACCACGCTTTGGTGATGTGGAATCGGTGTATACCGAGGAAATCAAAGAAGGGGCGCTGGCGGGTAAGTTGGCATTATATGGAGTGATCAATCCAACACCTGATTTAATTGAACTCAATAAAAAACGTCAAAAAGTTTATACCTCTGTTGAAATTAATCCGAGTTTTTCAGATACCGGCGAAGCCTATCTGGTCGGTCTTGCAGTGACCGATAATCCCGCGAGTTTAGGTACTGAAATGTTGCAATTTAGTGCCAATGCACAAAGTAGCCCACTTTCAGAGCGCAAACAAAGCAAAGATAACGTCTTTACTGTGGCAGAAGAAACGCATCTCGAATTTACTGACGAAAAACAAGAAAGCGATAAGCCGGGACTTTTTAGCGTCATTAAAGAGATGTTTTCTAAAAAGCAACACAGTGATGATGCGCGATTTACCGATGTGCATCAGGCCGTAGAGCTGTGCGCCCAAGAAGTGCAGACCCTTTCAGCAGAAATTACCGCATTAAAAAGCGCAGACCAACGCGAGGCGGTAAAAGCACTTACGCAACAACTCACTGAATTAAAAAACCAATTTGAAAATACAGACGCCTCGTTCTCACATCGTCCGCCGGCAACGGGTGGCGAAAATAACGGCGAAGTGCTGACGGATTGCTAAGGTAACGAACAGACCATGAAAAAAGAAACTCGTTTTAAATTTAATGCTTATATGACGCAACTCGGTAAAATTTACGGTGTTAGCGCCCAAGAGTTTAGCGATACTAAAGTACCGATTGAGCCGTCTGCTGCTCAAAAATTAGAAACTACGATCCAGCAATCGGCGGAGTTTTTAACGCACATTAATATTGTGCCGGTTGATGACCAAGTGGGTGAAGCTATTGGTTTAGGTATTGGCTCAACTATCGCGGGAACCACTGACACAACAGCAAAAGACCGTGAAACAAGCGATCCAATTAAGCTGACAAAAAACAGCTACCATTGCCAGAAAACCAATTACGACACCCATCTTGATTATTCAAAAATTGATATGTGGGCGAAGTTTACTGATTTTCAAACCCGTATCCGTGATGCAATCATCCGCCGTCAGGCATTAGACCGCATTATGATTGGTTTTAATGGTACGCACCGCGCCGATAACTCTGATCGTAAAAAATATCAATTACTGCAAGATGTGAATTCAGGCTGGTTACAAAAAGTCCGTGAACGTGCACCTGAGCATGTGATGGGCAGTGAAACGAAAGACGGAACAACAACAGCTAAACCGGTTTATGTTGGTAAAGGGCGCGCGTATCAAAATTTCGATGCGCTAGTCCAAGACACCATTGATAAGGCAATTGATCCAGAATATCAGGACGATACGGGGCTTGTTGTGATTTGTGGGCGTAAATTGTTAGCAGATAAATATTTCCCACTGGTCAATAAAGACCAAAATAATAGCGAAAAGTTAGCTGCCGATACCATTATTAGTCAGAAACGTATTGGCGGTTTACCGGCTGTACGTGCGCCGTTCTTTCCTGAAAATGCCTTTTTTATTACTCGTCTTGATAACTTGTCGATTTATTTCCTTGCAAATTCTCGTCGTCGCCAAGTGCTCGATAATGCAAAACGCGATCGCATTGAAAACTACGAATCAGTGAATGAAGATTTTGTGGTTGAAGATTTCCGCGGTGTGGCATTGGTTGAAAATATCGTTTGCGAAGATGCCGAAGAAACACCACCCGAAACCACTGACGTTATCGCGCCTGAAAATAACACCGGTACAGACAACAGCGCAGTAACGGAAGAAACACCGGCTGAAAATAAAAAGGCGAAATAATGTTATCTCCGTGGGAAAAACACCGCATGAGCCTAAGC
>NZ_JAEHQE010000048.1:0-2109 GCF_016238545.1 Proteus sp. PR00208
AGGATCACCGATTCGCTTCATTCCCTTTGTGCCATTTCTCAAACAAACCTTATCCATTGTTTAACGCCCCTTTTAACCGACAACATACAGACCAACGAATAAACGGATGCAGTCTGGAGTAGTGTGCATGTCGAAGAAATCAAAACCGGTTCGTCTTTGTGTTGAAGGGGCGACAACGGACGGGCGTCGAGTTGACCGCGAATGGTTAACCCAAATTGCGAAAAACTTTGATCCCGCGGTTTATGGTGCGCGGGTCAATGTCGATCACTATAACTATTCATGGGCACCACGCTTTGGTGATGTGGAATCGGTGTATACCGAGGAAATCAAAGAAGGGGCACTGGCAGGTAAGTTGGCATTATACGGTGTGATCAATCCGACACCTGATTTAATTGAACTCAATAAAAAACGTCAAAAAGTTTATACCTCTGTCGAAATTAACCCGAGTTTTTCAGATACCGGTGAAGCCTATCTGGTCGGTCTTGCAGTGACTGATAACCCCGCGAGTTTAGGCACTGAAATACTGCAATTTAGTGCCAATGCACAAAGTAGCCCACTTTCAGAGCGCAAACAAAGCAAAGATAACGTCTTTACTGCCGCAGAAGAAACACATCTCGAATTTACTGACGAAAAACCAGAAAGCGATAAGCCGGGACTTTTTAGCGTCATTAAAGAGATGTTTTCTAAAAAACAACACAGTGATGATGCGCGATTTACCGATGTGCATCAGGCAGTAGAGCTGTGCGCCAAAGAAGTGCAAACCCTTTCAGCAGAAATTACCGCATTAAAAAGCGCCGATCAAAGCGAAGCGGTAAAAGCGCTCACGCAACAACTCACGGAATTAAAAAACCAATTTGAAAATACAGACGCCTCGTTCTCACATCGTCCGCCGGCAACGGGTGGCGAAAATAACGGCGAAGTGCTGACGGATTGCTAAGGTAGTGAACAAACCATGAAAAAAGAAACTCGTTTTAAATTTAATGCGTATATGACGCAACTCGGTAAAATTTACGGTGTTAGCGCGCAAGAGTTTAGCGATACCAAAGTACCGATTGAACCGTCTGCGGCTCAAAAATTAGAAACTACGATCCAGCAATCGGCGGAGTTTTTAACGCACATTAATATCGTGCCGGTTGATGAGCAAGTCGGTGAAGCCATTGGTTTAGGTATCGGTTCGACTATTGCGGGAACCACTGACACAACAGCAAAAGACCGTGAAACAAGCGATCCGATTAAGCTGACAAAGAACAGCTATCTTTGCCAGAAAACCAATTACGACACCCATCTGGAATATTCGAAAATTGATATGTGGGCGAAGTTTACCGACTTTCAAACCCGTATCCGTGATGCGATTATCCGCCGTCAGGCATTAGACCGCATTATGATTGGTTTTAATGGTACGCACCGCGCCGATAACTCTGATCGCAAAAAATATCCCTTACTGCAAGATGTGAATTCAGGCTGGTTACAAAAAGTACGCGAACGTGCGCCTGAACATGTGATGGGCAGTATCACGCAAGACGGTACAACAACAGCCAAACCAGTTTATGTTGGTAAAGGGCGCGCGTATCAAAATTTCGATGCGTTAGTCCAAGACACCATTGATAAGGCAATTGATCCAGAATATCAGGACGATACCGGTCTTGTTGTGATTTGTGGGCGCAAATTATTAGCAGATAAATACTTCCCACTGGTCAATAAAGACCAAAACAACAGCGAAAAGCTGGCAGCAGATACCATTATCAGTCAGAAACGTATTGGCGGTTTACCTGCTGTACGTGCGCCGTTCTTTCCTGAAAATGCCTTTTTTATTACTCGTCTTGATAACTTGTCGATTTATTTTCTTGCGGATTCTCGTCGTCGCCAAGTGCTGGATAATGCAAAACGCGATCGCATCGAAAACTACGAGTCAGTGAATGAGGATTTCGTGGTTGAAGATTTCCGTGGTGTGGCGCTCGTTGAAAATATCGTTTGCGAAGATGCCGAAGAAACACCACCCGAAACCACTGACGGTACAGACAACAGCGCAGTAACAGAAGAAGCATCGGCTGAAAATAAAAAGGCGAAATAATGTTATCTCCGTGGGAAAAACACCGCATGAGCCTAAGT
>NZ_JAEHQE010000050.1:0-1612 GCF_016238545.1 Proteus sp. PR00208
GGTTAATTCGCTAGGGAATCGAGCATAACCGACTTCGGTAATAAAAAATTGACCACCTGCACACTTAGATTTACCAAGTCGCCCGCGGCTAAAGACAGCACATCGTTTTTGGTTAGCGTTGGCATAGTAATACGTGGTAAGACTTGCATCATGCTATCAACATCCATATCCATTAACGGCTGTAAACGCACACCACGTAATGCCCCTGAATTGGGTTTAAGCACCGTCACTTTTTCAATTTTGGTTTCACCGCGCATAAGGGGTTGTTCTAATGTCACCGTGGCTTGGTCGCCATTAACAACAACCCACTCAACTTGCTCTTTGTTTTGTTCTTCGATTGGCTCTTTCATGTTCTCTTTCCGCATTTAATTAAAGTCCCAGCGCGTCACGCTGTGCTTGTAACAGGTCTTTACCGTCCACTTTTTCCACCATATTGACGATATCAATCTCAATGATTTCTTGACCGTCCATCACTAACTTGTAGTAAGTGGGTTTTACAGTGACTTTGGTTTGTGTGTTATCGCCCGATTTCCAGTTACCCGGATCGATTTCGCTATAACGACCACGGAGAACCACTTCAACGGCAAGTGATTCACCCGTATTATCGCGCTGATGAGCGCCACAAAAACGCAATTGAACCGCATCAATAGTGGATGCACCCCATTGGCGATAAACGTCAATATCAGCACCGCCGAGAGTAAACTCACTATCAAGCGCGCCATCATCAAGACCCATATCAATTTGCACCGAACCATTCATACCGGCACCGCGATAGGCTTCCAGCTTACGAGTCAGTTTCGGTAACGTGAGTTCTTCGGCAACACCGACATAATTATTACCGTTAATAAATACATTAAAATTCTTTAGCTTGCGTGGTAACGCCATGATTTACCCCTTGATTTTGTTACCGAAATCCATCAGGTATTTATCGGTAATACGCTGACGTAACATCAGATTTTCCATTGGTGGTACTGGTGTATAGTCATAATCCAGTGTGAGCTTGCCGTCTTTCAGTTCTTCTTTGCTATTTGATGTCGGGTCATACCAACATTCACCGCCTAACAAATAGCCCTGACTAACCAATGAACGTAATTTTGCATTGATGGTTTCAACGATATCCCGCGCTAAAGATGGCGTTAACGGTTTATCAATCGCCCACATTTGCCCTTCTGCCATGGTGTCAGCAAGGACTTGTGCAGTTCGGGTATAAGATTCAAAGGCAAACAGCGGATCATCCGAACAAGTACGTGAACCCCAAAAACGAAAACCATCACGACGAATAAGTGTCGTCACACCTTTTTCATTCAGTAAACCGGCATCGGTAGCAGGGTTTTGTAAATCCCAATAGATATCTTTAGAAATGCCCGTCACACCGTTAACGGTGATATTTGATATCGTTTTATGCCAACCGATATCATTGTCTAACTTGGCACGCAGACCTAACGCACGCGCCGTAGCATAAGCGGTTGATTCGCTGTTGGTGGTGTTATCCCATGACGTGAAATCAGGGAAAATAACCATCAATTCACGCTGACCAAAGTTGTCACGGTACTTGATTGCTTCGCTGATATTTTTACAGTCGTAAGCAGACACATAACCAAATGCGCGGAGC
>NZ_JAEHQE010000051.1:0-1612 GCF_016238545.1 Proteus sp. PR00208
AGTTAATTCGCTAGGGAATCGGGCATAACCGACTTCGGTAATAAAAAATTGACCACCTGTACACTTAGGTTTACCAAGTCGCCCGCAGCTAAAGACAGCACATCGTTTTTGGTTAGCGTTGGCATAGTAATACGGGGTAATACCTGCATCATGCTATCAACATCCATATCCATTAACGGCTGTAAACGCACACCGCGTAATGCCCCTGAATTGGGTTTAAGCACGGTCACTTTTTCGATTTTGGTTTCACCGCGCATAAGTGGTTGTTCTAATGTCACCGTGGCTTGGTCACCGTTAACAACAACCCATTCAATTGGCTCTTGGTTTTGGTCTTCAATTTGCTCTATCATTTTGTTTTCCTAAATTTAATTAAAGCCCAAGCGCGTCACGCTGTGCTTGTAATAAGTCTTTACCGTCGACTTTTTCCACCATATTGACGATATCAATCTCAATGATTTCTTGACCGTCCATCACTAACTTGTAGTAAGTGGGTTTTACTGACACTTTGGTTTGCGTGTTATCGCCCGATTTCCAGTTACCCGGGTCGATTTCGCTATAACGACCGCGGAGAACCACTTCAACTGCTAATGTTTCCCCCGTATCATCACGCTGATAAGCACCACATAAACGCAGTTGTACCGCATCAATGGTCGATGCACCCCACTGACGATAAACCTCAATATCAGCACCACCGAGTGTAAAATCGGTATCTAGTGCACCGTCATCAAGGCCCATATCAATTTGCACTGAACCATTCATACCGCCCCCGCGATACGCTTCTAATTTGCGGGTGATTTTTGGTAACGTGAGTTCTTCCGCAACGCCCACATAATTGGTGCCATTCATAAATAAATTAAAATTCTTTAGCTTGCGTGGTAACGCCATGATTTACCCCTTGATTTTGTTACCGAAATCCATCAGGTATTTATCGGTAATACGCTGACGTAACATCAGATTTTCCATTGGTGGAATTGGTGTGTAGTCATAATCCAGTGTGAGCTTGCCGGCTTTAAGTTCTTCTTTGCTATTTGATGCCGGGTCATACCAACATTCACCGCCTAACAAATAGCCCTGACTGACCAGTGAACGTAATTTTGCATTGATGGTTTCAACGATATCCCGCGCTAAAGATGGCGTTAACGGTTTATCAATCGCCCACATTTGCCCTTCTGCCATGGTGTCAGCGAGGACTTGCGCGCTACGGGTATAAGACTCAAAGGCAAACAGCGGATCATCCGAACAAGTACGCGACCCCCAAAAACGAAAACCATCACGACGAATAAGCGTCGTCACGCCTTTTTCATTCAGCAAACCGGCATCAGTAGCAGGGTCTTGTAAATCCCAATAGATATCTTTAGAAATGCCCGTCACGCCGTTAACGGTGATATTTGATAGGGTTTTATGCCAGCCAATATCATTGTCTAACTTGGCACGCAAACCTAGCGCACGCGCAGTGGCGTAAGCCGTAGTCTCGCTATTAGTGGTGCTATCCCATGACGTGAAATCAGGGAAAATTACCATCAATTCACGTTGACCAAAGTTGTCACGGTACTTGATCGCTTCGCTGATATTTTTACAGTCGTAAGCGGACACATAACCAAAGGCACGGAGT
>NZ_JAEHQE010000052.1:0-1529 GCF_016238545.1 Proteus sp. PR00208
CTAAATTATCAATAAAATGGAGCAATAATATATGGCGACTGAAAAAACGATCTTTGTAGCTTTCGCAATTGAAGACGAAAGACAGCGGGATTTTTTAAAGGGCCAATCGTTAAATACCAACTCTCCTTTTGAGTATATCGATATGTCTGTTAAAGAAGCTTACGACAGTGATTGGAAGGCTAAAGTAAGAACTCGCATTAAAAGATCTGATGGTGTCATTGCACTTATAAGCAATAACTCTCTGAGTTCAAGTGGTCAGAAATGGGAAATAGCTTGTGCAAAAGAAGAAGGCAAAAAAGTTTTGGGAGTTTGGGCATACACGGATGACAGGACAAATGTAGAAGGTGTCAAAACTGTTGTTTGGACCTGGGATGCCATTAAAAATTTCATAGACAGTTTATAAAGGACGAAATTATGAGGATCGCTTTGATAGTGGGTGTTAACCATTACGAGCATGGGGGTCACCTATATGGATGTGTGAATGACGCGCATTCCGTAAAAGCAATTTTGGAAAGACACGATGGCGGTTCTGTGAATTTTGATTGCCGATTGCTGACAGGAACAGGACCTGGCGAGACAGTTAAACGTGGTGATTTAAAAGACCAAATTACTGAATTATTTAAAGCAGATGCAGATATTGCTTTGTTCTATTTTGCTGGGCATGGTCATATTGAGGCTACGGGAGGTTATTTATTAACATCGGATGCTGCAAGAGGCGATGAAGGTGTTTCACTTGCGGAAATACTGACAATTGCAAACAACTCCCCAGCCAAAAACAAACTAATTATACTTGATAGTTGTCACTCAGGAATTGCTGGGACACCTCCTGAAGCTGGACAATTAGCGTCGCTTGCCGAAGGTGTGACAGTTTTAACAGCTTCAACTAAAGACCAGTACGCTACAGAGCAAAATGGACGTGGAGTTTTTACCACGTTATTGGTTGATGCACTAAGCGGTAGTGCAGCCAACTTAACAGGCGACATTACCCCTGGGAGTATATATGCTCATATTGATCAATCTCTTGGTGCATGGGAACAACGCCCTGTTTTCAAAACAAACGTGAAGCAATTTGTGTCGTTAAGAAAATCCTCCCCTGCTATATCCATTGAGGATTTAAGAAAGATTAGAACATTATTCCCCACTCCTGGATATTCATTTCCTCTTGATCCTACGTTTGAACCTGAAATGAAAGGTAGGGATGAAGGAATGCCAAACCCAGTTGAAGAAAACACAAGAATATTTTCTGTACTTCAGAAATATAACCGATTAAACCTCCTTGTGCCTGACGGAGCGGATCATATGTGGAATGCTGCGATGGAAAGTAAATCGTGCAGGCTAACCGCTCTTGGTGAACATTATAGAAGGTTGGTTGAAAAGAATAGAATCTAATTACAATCGTCACATTTCCAACCAATATACAGGTTGTTTATTAGTGCTAATTCGCAGGGATTCCAACCAAACGATGATTAATTTGAGCTATGTAATAATTGTTATCTAGGGTTGAATTCCAACCCTAGAATGCAAATAGC
>NZ_JAEHQE010000053.1:0-1331 GCF_016238545.1 Proteus sp. PR00208
TGTATTTGACCCTATATTTCCAGACACTTTTTATCACTTATTTCATTATGGGTTCGACGCCGCAGGTACTCTCGCGGTGAACGATAACCCAGTGCACTGTGGGGATGCCATTCATTATAATGCTCGAAGGCTGCCGCAAGATTCTTCACTGCCGTTAATCCGTTCGGTTTTGACATGAGACTTATGTAGTCACGCTTCATGATTTTTACAAAGCTTTCTGCTATTCCATTACTTTGTGGACTCCGTACCGCCGTATGTCTCGGTGATAGGCCGACTTGTTTAGCGAACCTCCGTGTTTCATGGGCTCGATATGCTGAACCGTTGTCTGTCAACCACTCAACTGACTTTGAGGGGAACTCGTTACCGAAGCGATGCTCCACAGCGCCTAACATGACATCTTGCACGGTTTCACTGTCGAAGCCTCCCGTGCTAGCTGCCCAATGCAGGGCTTCGCGATCACAACAGTCTAAAGCGAACGTGACGCGCAGTTTTTCACCATTATCACATCGGAACTCAAAACCATCTGAACACCAACGTTGATTGCTTTCATTCACCGATACTTTTCCTGTATGAGCACGCGTTGAGACTGGCATTGCAGGTTTACGTTCCAATAATAATCCGGATTGCTTCATGAGACGGTAAACGCGTTTGGCATTAATCATCGCGATACCTTCATTCTCAGATTGCCGACGAAGTATTGCCCAGACGCGGCGATAACCATACGTAGGCAGCTTATCAATGACATTATGTATACGAGCAAGCGCATCACTATCATCTTGACAGCATCTACCTCGCTTATCCTTCCAATCACTTTTTCGTTTCGCTAAAACGTATAACTGTGCTCGTGACACACGTAACGTCCGACTCACTAAACTTATTTTCCATCCTTGGGTAATAAGGGCGCGAGCGCTATCCACTTTTTTTCACGGCCATACTCGACAGCTTCTTTAAGAAGTTCATTTTCCATTGTTTTTTTGCCGAGTAAACGCTGTAGCTCTTTAATTTGCTTTATTGCTGAGGCTAGCTTAGAGGCAGGAACAACGTGTTCACCTGCTGTCACTGCAGTCAGGCTTCCTTCTTGATACTGTTTACGCCAAAGGAAAAGCTGGCTTGCTGCTATGCCATGTTGGCGGGCAACCATGGAAACACTCATACCCGACTCAAAGCTTTGCTGAACAATCGCCATTTTTTCTTGCGGAGAACGACGTTTTCTACGTTCAGGACCTAATATCTCGATCATGTTATCTCCAAGAACTAGTCTAAAAACTAGTATTAAGATTATCACTAATTTAAGTGATACCAACTGTCTGGAGATCTAAGGGGCCAGTCTA
>NZ_JAEHQE010000054.1:0-1294 GCF_016238545.1 Proteus sp. PR00208
TGACCCGTCCTAAATAAGGTTGACACTTTTCCAATCTAAAATTGGAGAGTGTAATGAAACCAATCACTAAACGAACTCAACGTGATTATTCTCTCGCTTTTAAATTACAGCTTGTTGACCAAGTTGAAAAAGGCGAAATGACATATAAACAAGCTCAAGATCACTATGGTATACAAGGATGCTCTACGGTTTTGGTTTGGCTTCGTAAGCATGGTAGATTAGATTGGTCGAACGGTACCCCTGATACTTTTTGTCGAGGCTCAGCTATGACCCAATCTTCTGAACAACAAACGCCAGAACAACGCATTAAAGCCCTTGAAAAGGAACTTGAAGAAGCTCGGCTTAAATCTGATTTCTTCGAAGCCGTTGTCAAAGTCATGGACAGAGACTTCGGAGTCCGTTTATCAAAAAAGCGCAAGGCCGAGTTATTAAAGAAAAAACGGTCAAAAACCTTACCGTAACAGTTGCTTGTCGTTTTATGCAGATCAGTCGGCAAGCTTATTACAAAAGACAGGACAGGATTGAGGAACGGAAGAAAACCGATACGGCCATTATTGACGTTGTAAAATCTGAACGCGCCTTACAACCTAGATTAGGTGGGCGTAAATTACATTTTATTTTAAATAAAAAACAAATAGTTATTGGTCGTGATCGGTTATTTTCTTTATTGAAAGAGCATCAATTACTGGTGCCTAATAAGCGGGCTTATCATCGGACAACCTTAAGCCATCATCGTTTTCATCGTCATCCAAATTTAATTAAGTCGGGATTTATTCCGACACAACCAGAGCAACTTTGGGTGGCAGATATTACTTATCTATCAACCCATGAGGGTGACACCTATTTAAGTTTAATTACAGATGCTTATTCGCGAAAAATCGTGGGATATCATTTAGATAACAATATGAAAACAAGTTCAGTAAAAAGGTCGTTAATTCAGGCGTTAAAGAAACGAGTTTCAACAACCTTATTAATTCATCATTCAGATCGAGGAATACAGTATTGTTCTTCAGAATATCAGGAGATACATAAAGAGCATAATATTCAATGCTCTATGACTGATGGGTATGATTGTTATCAAAATGCCTTAGCAGAACGAATCAATGGAATATTAAAAATGGAGTATCTACTGATAAAACCGAGTAATTTGGAACAAGCAAGAAAATTAGTTGAAGAATCAATACAGCTCTATAATGAAAAACGACCGCATTTATCATTAAACTATAAAACGCCCGATGAAGTTCATCGGGCGTTTTATGCCTGAAAAGTTGTCAACCTATATCAGGACTAGTCA
>NZ_JAEHQE010000055.1:0-1192 GCF_016238545.1 Proteus sp. PR00208
AGTCACTTGCGGTAATGCATCCACCACGCCGTCACCGTCGGTATCGCCTGGAATTTGAGTGTCGACCGTAAAGTCAGTTGGCTGACCTTTTCCACTGGTATTACCCGCAGGATCGGTGATTTCAGCCGTAACAGAATAGTTACCGTCTGCCGTCACTTTATCTGCTGGAATAGTCACCTCGGCTTTACCCGCCATGACTTCATCTGCCGTCAGCGTGTGTTCAACAGTGTCAGTGCTACCGTCGGGTTTGGTGATCGTCAGGGTGAGTTTGTCCCCTTCCGCACTGCCTGCTGGCACGGTCACTTCGGTTTGTACGCCGTCTTTTAGCTCGTCGGCATTCACGCCATCAGCTGCTTCTGGAATAGTCACTTGCGGTAATGCATCTACCACGCCGTCACCGTCGGTATCGCCTGGAATTTGTCCATCAACAGCAAATTCCACTTTATTCCCTGGTTTAGCTGGATTACTACCTTGTGACAAGCTGACACCTACGCTATTTTGACCGTCTTGTACTGCGTCTTTCGGAATATCCATTGACACTTTGCCTGCCGTCACGTCATCTTTCGTGACGGTATGTGTAATAGTTTCAGTGGTGTTATCTGGACGAGTGATAGTTAGCGTAATTTCAGCACCTTCTACGGTACCTGCTGGCAAGGTCACTTCGGCCTGTAAACCATCTTTCAGTTCATCCGCATTCGCATAACCATCCGCCACTTCTGGGATAGTCAGCACTGGTGCATCGGTGACACCATCGGTTTTTGAAGTCACAGTTGAAGGATCACTTTCATTGCCGCTTGGATCTTTGGCAACACCCGTTACTTCGCTGTTATCTTTTACATTATCCGCAGGGATCGTCGCTTTATCACCATTGCTATCCGGAATTAAAGCAGGGGTATCCGATGTCCAACCATTGTCGCCTTTTTCTAAGGTCACCGTATGTTTGTCACCGTTTTCATCTTCAAACGTAATTTCTACGGTATCGCCTTTATTGGCATCCGTTGGCAGTTCAATAGATACCGAGCCGTCATCTTCTGCTTTTAATTCTGGTGCTGAAGGGGCAACTGTATCGACCATAAAGTCTGTTGGCTGACCTTTTCCACTGGTATTACCCGCTGGATCGGTAATTTCAGCCGTAACAGAGTAGTTACCGTCTGCCGTCACTTTATCTGCCGGAATAGTCACTTCGGCTTTC
>NZ_JAEHQE010000056.1:0-715 GCF_016238545.1 Proteus sp. PR00208
AATAAATATCCTCCGGCATAGCCGGAGGTTTTTAATATGCGCCTATAAGGCTTTGTTACCTGCCGCGTCCTAACAGACGCATATAACGGCTCTGACATTTGCATCTATATGTTACTTACTGCCCGTAAACGGGCTACTTGGATATGGAATCGATAATTGCTCTCCCATTTTATCTTCTTCCAACTGATGTTTTATGTATTCCCGTATTCGCGAGGTATTCTTACCTACTGTATCTACATAAAAACCACGGCACCAAAACGCCCTGTTTCTATACTTGAATTTTAAATCGCCAAATTGTTCGTACAGCATCAGACTGCTCTTACCCTTTAGGTAACCCAAAAAAACCGAAACACTCAACTTTGGCGGTATTTCCAGAAGCATATGAATGTGATCTGGGCAACACTCCGCTTCCAGAATATTCACATTTTTCCATTCACATAATTTTCTGAGTATGCTACCTACTGCTCGGCGTTTCTCGCCGTAAAATGCCTGTCTTCGATATTTTGGTGCGAAAACCACATGATATTTACAGTTCCACCGTGTATGCGCTAAGCTCTTTTCGTCCCCCATTGGGACCCCCTTTTGATTTTTTGTTGAACTATTGCAGTTGCCAGACCGCAATATGTTTTAACAAATCAAAAGGGGTTTTATAACTGGCTTATAGCTGTAAGCTTTCCGGAACCCCCGGCCTAGCCGGGGGTTTTCTGTGCACAAA
>NZ_JAEHQE010000057.1:0-556 GCF_016238545.1 Proteus sp. PR00208
GCCACTTCTGGGATAGTCAGCACTGGCGCATCGGTGACACCATCGGTTTTTGAAGTCACAGTTGAAGGGTCACTTTCATTACCGCTTGGATCTTTGGCAACACCCGTTACTTCGCTGTTATCTTTCACATTATCCGCAGGGATCGTCGCTTTATCACCATTGCTATCCGGAATTAAAGCAGGGGTATCCGATATCCAACCATTGTCGCCTTTTTCTAAGGTCACCGTATGTTTGTCACCGTTTTCATCTTCAAACGTAATTTCTACGGTATCACCTTTATTGGCATCCGTTGGCAGTTCAATAGACACCGAACCGTCATCTTCTGCTTTTAATTCTGGTGCTGAAGGGGCAACCGTATCGACCGTAAAGTCTGTTGCTTTACCCTCACCACTCGTATTACCCGCAGGATCGGTAATTTCTGCTTTCACAGAATAATTGCCATCCGGAGTTGCTTTATCCGCAGGGATAGTCACTTCGGCTTTACCCGCTGTCACTTCATCTGCCGTCAGCGTATGTTCAACGGTGTCAGTGCTACCGTCAGGTTTGGTGATCGTCA
>NZ_JAEHQE010000058.1:0-553 GCF_016238545.1 Proteus sp. PR00208
GGCTCCTACTGCTTGTACGTACACGGTTTCAGGTTCTTTTTCACTCCCCTCGCCGGGGTTCTTTTCGCCTTTCCCTCACGGTACTGGTTCACTATCGGTCAATCAGGAGTATTTAGCCTTGGAGGATGGTCCCCCCATATTCAGACAGGATAACACGTGTCCCGCCCTACTCGTCGAGTTCACAATAACAGCATCTTCAGATACGGGGCTATCACCCTTTACTGCCGGACTTTCCAGACCGTTCTCCTGATGCTGCTATTGATTAAGACTCTGGGCTGTTCCCCGTTCGCTCGCCGCTACTAGGGGAATCTCGGTTGATTTCTTTTCCTCGGGGTACTGAGATGTTTCAGTTCTCCCGGTTCGCTTCATTAACCTATGTATTCAGTTAATGATAATATCCATTGGATATTGGGTTTCCCCATTCGGAAATCGTCGGGTATAACGGTTCATATCACCTTACCGACGCTTATCGCAGATTAGCACGTCCTTCATCGCCTCTGATTGCCTAGGCATCCACCGTGTACGCTTATTCGCTTAACCTCACAACCCGAAG
>NZ_JAEHQE010000059.1:0-502 GCF_016238545.1 Proteus sp. PR00208
TTTTTGTTATTTTAAATAAATAATTGATTTGCTAACGGGTGTAACTAATAAAATAAGAGGTAACAGTAATTTGTTACCTCTTATTGTAAATTAGGGTGCTTAGAGTAAAACACAATAATTGAAAAAGGAAACTGTGGGGGAACGCTCCCCCACAAGATTAATATAAACTAAAAGATATATTAACCTGAATCATTAAATATCCATTATTGGGTATGAATAAACAAAAAGTGTACTCTCCAATAATACGTTACTGGGTATTATCATCGTGACGATCATTAGTCCGATTAAAGAATATTTCTTCATTTCCTCTTGCGCTCCGATAAAAATGGAGGCAGAATCAAATTGTTGGGTTTGAGTCCGCCTCGGTTAATATGAAATATATTTTCCGGGGCTTTTCTCTTTCTGGTGCTTGCAAAATGCTTGAACCAGATTGATCCAAGCACCCGCGCAGAGAATAGCAAAATATTTATTTGAGACAACACATTTATTATCAATAATAAAT